>JBJDZF010000370.1:0-7528 GCA_051867855.1 Eubacteriales bacterium | reverse complement strand
AGATAATAACTCCATGCAAATCGTCAGACGAGGAGAAGTTTATGAGCTTTGAAATAACTGCCGAACAATTGTATAGGGATTACAAAAGCAAAGTGTTCGGATACATATTCAACAGAATACATAATCACGCCGAGGCAGAGGATCTGACTTCTGATGTCTTTGCGAAAATCGTTGCGCATCTGGACAGTTATGATCCGAACAAAGCGTCGCCCTCTACCTGGATCTTTGTGATCACAAGAAACACGCTTATCGAATATTTCAGAAAACGACGGACAACTGAGGATATCGATGAGCTTGAGATACCTGTGACCGACGAGCCGGTCGATAAGATCGTGATGATGGAACAGCAGGAACTTATTTCCAAAGCATTGCAGGAACTGCCCGAAAAAATGCGGGAGATCATCATCGCGCGTTATTATTACGGCTTCA
Organism: Eubacteriales bacterium; assembly: GCA_051867855.1. Lineage (GTDB taxonomy): Bacteria > Bacillota > Clostridia > Oscillospirales > CAG-272 > HGM12713. The sequence continues at coordinate 7,099 of JBJDZF010000370.1, read as the reverse complement.
GATTTGCAAAGATCGGCGAACTTATGGGCATGACGGAGGCAAACGCGAGAGTTACCCACGCAAGGGCGCTGGCAAAGCTCAGGGAAATAATTGAAGGTCAGCTCTGAAAAAAACATGGCTGAAGTGTTACAAAAGTATCCGTGACGCATATAAACAAATGAAAAGACCAAAACAGAAACACGGAAAGGAATGATGGTTTTGGCTGATGCAATCGCGTTTGATCATATTCTGAACAACGCTATTCAGAACGCAAAAAAGAGCTGTCCGACCACAATGGAGTATCAGTTCGACGCAGGGAATAACGAGTGGAAAACGAATACCGTGGACTCCGACACGTTCTTCAGGGATATGTCCGGCGCGTTTCTTGAAAACGGTCTGCTGAACGAAGGCAGGTCGTGGTTTAATACCAAGATCCAGACGGCACGAACTGTGGCTTTTGCCATGCACGCTATAAACAATATCGATACGGCTGGCAAGATCAAGTCGAATATCGACAAGTTCTTCAATGACGAGAAGAACGGAGCATGGTTTGAAGAGCATGGGCTCACAAGCGACGCCGAGAAGGAACAGTTCCGCGCGGATCTGAAGAAACACGTTGACGAAAAGCTGGAGATAAAGACAAAGACCACCGAAGCGCAGAGGATCATCAACCGGCTCAAGCTGTCCTATGACAGTTATGCGGGTCTGGACGATGAGAATGCATTTTACAAAGACAATATGTCTTTCCTCTATTCCGTAAACCAAGGACTGCTATCTGAAGATCGACCGGAAAGAGCTGTAAATAACGCTTACCGGCACCGGAAGGAAAGACCGGGCGTTGATATGGCCGCCGATTGGCTGCACGAAGTATTGGAAGAAAAGAACTGGGTCAGGGTCATTGCCGATGAGATCCAGCCTACTTACGAGAATGTTCAGAACCTCAGAGTTTTTTACGGCGAAGGCATTGATGTAAAGCCGTCTGAATTCCTTCATCGCATGAACAAAAACAGCAAGATGTCAACAAAAGAAAAACTCTGGGCGACCGAAATGGTTCAGAATATACTGGAAAAGTCTTCAAATTTCCAGAACAGTGCTTCGGACGGACCTCATATGATCCAGATGAGAGATTTTATGCTGAACGGAAAGCCGATGTTTTCAGAGGACGATCTTGCCAAAAAGGATCCCGGTACGCTTGCCTGCCAAGTTATCGCAAATGCGTTAAACGGCGAAAACGTATCCGTTGACGCTTCCGGGAAGGGCAATTTTGTCCACGTTGAACCAAAGTTTTATGAGGTCATGAGCAAACCGCATAAAGGTTTCTTTGAAAGGCTCTACGATTTTATCGTGAACCTGTTCAGCACAAAAGAGAAGGATAAAGTCACGGAGATGCAGCAGAACATCTCTGAAAAAGCGGGAGAAAACAAGAACTACCGCAAAAAAATGACCATTGACAACCTTGTTGGCAGCAATGCCGCCGATAAGGTAACACGTCCTCCTACCGATCAGAAGGAAATGTCCACAGACAAATCCAAGAAAGGCAAGGGAGCGTCTGCCAAACCTTGAGAGACCCTGTTTGCGGCAGATAGTTTGGCGGGAAGCACAATTTTTTTAAATTGTTGTTACAAAAGGGAAGCTGTCTCGTATATACTATTGAAACAAGGGGGTGTCGAAAATGCACATTACTGAACAGCGGATAGCCGAAATTTTCGACTACTCCCGCTTTGAACCATCGCATAGTATGGAAACAATGATCACCAGATTTGCCCAGAAGTTCGGGCTGACCCAGAATAATACCCGGCAGAAGGTATCTTTCGGTGAGATTTCCGGTGACAATGCAGCGAAAACCGCAAAACAGCCGGATCAGGAAGGACTATCCAAGAGTTCTGAAAAGAAAAAAGGAAAATCTTTCTGAAAAGCTGTTACCAAATCCGTTAAAATTGGTATAAACCAATAGAAATAACCGCTACGGCGGATCACAAAGGAGAAACACTATGAACACTGCAATGGCTATTCTTTCTGTTGCTTCTGAAGCAGCAAACCCGTTCGCGGAAATGACGAACCCGATAATTGATCTACTGGATATGGTCTTAGGGCCTGCGCTTGCGATCGTCGGCGCGTTAGGCGCGATCTTCTGCGTTTTACTTGGCGTAAAGTACGCAAAGGCTGAGGAACCCCAGGACAGAGAAAAGGCAAAGCACGGCCTGAGAAACGCTATCGTAGGCTTTGTACTTATCTTCGTTCTTCTGGTAGGTCTGAAGATCGGTCTTCCCGCAATGGAATCGTGGGCTACCGGCGCAACAAGCACCAGCACCACCAGCACCAGCTCTACACAGTAATAACTGGATAAAGTAACTCTGCCGCTCTCGAAAGCTTCGCGAAGCATACGGAGAGCGGCAATGAGTTATTATTTACGGATTTATTCAAGGGAGAATCGCATTGAAAAAGAAAAAGCGCAGAAAAAATCCCACTTTGGAGGACGTTTCCGAAGAGATCGAAATCGTAGATGAAGAAGACATCGAAGATGACAGCGAAGAGGCGGCTCAGGAAGAAAAAGAAAAACGCGAAAGAAAGCGTCTTCAGATCATCAACCGTAACTCCAGGAAATACATCGTTATTACCACGATCTTATCGGCAGCAGGTCTTTATCTGGGATTCTATTTTTTCCCGCAGATGTTTTTTATCATCTTTTCCAACGAAGCGCTTGAAAACAGCGGAACGCTGAAGCTGCTTTGCTCAATAATGGGATTTTTTGTGTACTTTTTCTATCTTGTCAATCATTATCTTCGTAAAAGGAAAAAGCACCCGGACACAGAATCTGTTGCTGAAATGCTGGAGCTGCACCCGCGTTCCATCAGCCCTAAGCCTGCCCTGCTATGCTTGGCGGCAGGTTTCTGTCTGAATTTATCGACCTCTGCATTGCTTGCGGTGCTGCCGCTGCCGGAGAGCCTTATCAGCAATTACAGCGCGGGCACTGAGTCGCTGCTCTACACCGATAATATCGCTCTGAGTCTGGTGTACATCGTTATCCTTGCGCCGCTTTGCGAGGAGATGATGTTCCGGGGATTCCTGCTTCACACGCTGGAACGCGCCTTCCCGGAAAAAGCCGTGGTGATCGTGGTGACGATCGCCTTCGCGCTTCCGCACATTCAGCCGGTATGGGTGATCGTCGCCCTGTTCAGCAGTTTTCTTTTTACGATCGTCCGTATCAGATACAAAAATCTTACCTATTCGCTTCTTATGCACGCCGGATTCAACCTAGCGACCGTGCCTATGCTCCTGCTGATGAATACTCAGGCGTATGAGGTGCTTTTCGACAACATTATCGCAGAACTGATCTATCTTATCTTCGGCGGAATAACGGTCTTTTTCTGCATACAGACATTACTTAACGACGTCAGATCTGAGAAGATTCTTAACTAACAGCCGGGAGGGTGATTCTTATGAATATGAAAAAACTATACAGCACTGCGGCTCTGGCTCTTGTAGCGCTCTTTTTCTGTACATACATTGTCGGAGCGTTTTTGGATAATCTTATGCCGGCGATCGAAGCGCACAGCCTTTCGGTTTTCTTTGATCCGAAGGTGCTGCTGAACCCGCTCAATTATCTGTATGGGCTGATCGGTCTGGTGGTTCTTGTGATACTTTATGCGGCGCTTCGTCCCGACAGCTTCGCGCGCACCAAGAAGAGCTTAGTCGGAGCCAACAAAAAGAACGAGGTCACCGATTCCACTCTGGAGAACTCCCGCTTCATGACCGACAAGGAGCGCGACTTCAACTTTGCGCCCTACGAGTTTGCGAAGCTTGGCGAGTCCAAAAAGGACGGTATCCCTGTAAGAGCATGGTACGACAAGAAGGGGCTTCACGTCAATCTGGCGTCCCCGATGCACGGACTTATCATAGGTGCGACCGGTTCCGGTAAAACGACCACCTTCATCAACCCGATGATACAGATACTGGCGAAATCCGGCGCCGGTTCATCAATGATCTGCACCGACCCTAAGGGCGAGCTTTTCCAGATGCACAGTAAGTTTTTACAGGAGCGCGGGTACAAGGTAATGGTACTCGACCTGCGTGATCCGTATTCTTCGTTCCGCTGGAATCCGCTCGGCGAACTGTACGACCGCTATCAGGAATATGTCAACACGGGAAACGAAATCTACCGCAGAAACGACAGTGCGGAAGAGTCGGGGCTGGAGCTTGTTAATCCTCCCGAAATGTACGAGGACGAATGGTACGAGTATGAGGGAAAAGCCTACGCAGAGCGCAGGGATCTTATCAGCATAATAAAAGTTCAGCGCCAGAAGATCTATGACGAAGTATATGAAGATCTGAACGACCTTGTAAGCGTTATCTGCCCGATCGAAAGCAAGGACGACCCGGTTTGGGAAAAGGGCGCGCGTTCGATCATTATGGCAACGATAATCGGTATGCTGGAGGACAGCGAAAACCCCGAGCTCGGCATGACGAAGGAGAAATTCAACTTCTTCAACGTCAACAAGGCGCTTGGAAACTCCGACAATAACTTTGAAGCCCTGAGAAACTATTTCTACGGAAGAAACGTTCTCTCAAAAGCTGTTACACTGAGCAAACAGGTGCTTTCCGCCGCGGAAAATACCCTCGCAAGCTACATGTCCATTGCATTTGACAAGCTGTCCATATTCAACGATGAAGGTATCTGCTCACTGACATCAAACACGGATATCGACCCGGCGATCTTCGCGGACGAACCAACTGCGCTGTTCCTCAAGATCCCCGATGAAAAGGACACCCGTCACACCCTTGCTGCGGCATTTATACTTTGTATCTATAAGGCGCTTATCAAAAAGGCGTCCACAAGAGAGGATCTGTCCCTGCCGAGAAACGTTTACTTCATTCTTGATGAGTTCGGTAACATGCCGAAGATCGACAAGTTCGACAAGATGATCACCGTTGGACGAAGCAGAAAGATCTGGTTCAACATGGTCGTTCAGTCCTACGCGCAGCTTGACAATGTTTACGGAAAAACCGTCGGCGACATTGTAAAGTCAAACTGCGGTATGAAAATGTTCATCGGTTCTAACGATATCGAAACCTGCAAAGAGTTCTCGGAGCTGTGCGGAAACTGCACCGTATCGACGACCAGCGTTTCGCGTTCTATGGGAACGAAAGAGGGCGACGCGAATTACAGTACGTCCATTCAGACGCGCCCGCTCATCTATCCGTCTGAGCTTCAGAAGATCAACAATAAAACAGACACGGGTAACGCGATCATCGTTACATTCGGTAACTATCCGCTGAAAACCAAGTTCACGCCGAGTTATCGCTGCGATCTGTATAAGTTTGGCACGATGGATCTGTCGGAGGTAAGAAGCAACGCGTTCTTCCCCGACGAGGTTTACTATGACCTTGCCGAGAGAAATGCGAAGGTCCTCGAAAGTGCAGAAGAAAATTAATCTCCGAAAGGATAAACGTTATGTTTAAAAGATTTCTGGCTGCGTCGCTTGCCTGCGCTGTTTTGGGAACGGTTTCGCTTACCGCGTATGCCGCTTCCGCCGAACGATCCTCTGTTCAGACCGGGGAAAACGAGTCTGAAATAGAATATATCTACTCGGAGATCGTTGAGAAAAGCATCAATACCTACAATCTTTACGAGGAGATCCTCGCAAATCAGATCATTTTTTACAGCAACGTTTCAAACGGCAATATCATTAATATGCCTGTTGCACTCGATTTGCCGGAAACCGTTGATGTTACTGTGGAAAAGGACGGCAAAAATATAGACTACAAAGCCGGAGAATCGTTCAGCGATCCGGGAAAATATGCTCTTACGCTCAAGGTCAAGGGCAGCGACCTCCTCGGCGGCAATGACAACGAGGTATATTACGGTCTTTTCAGCTTCTGGATAGTGGAAGCTTCCGAGGACGATAACTATGCCGATGACTATGATGATGGCTATGACGACGGCTATGACAGCGAAAGCCTTGATCAGTCCGATGCTGATAATACGGATAATGATAATACCGCAGAGAGCGAGAATCCCGGTTCGTCTGACAGTACCACAGGCGGTGAGGAGGATAATGCCTCCGAAACAGATGAGGGGGACGCTGGTATCCTGCTCCCGGCGACGGATAAGGGACGCGCGCTTTCCCAGTATGCGACAGGTAAAAATATCCGCGTTGTGACCAACAATGGCACGGAGTTTTTCTGCAATATCCCGGCGGGAATGACGACCACGAACAATGTTCAGTTCGATTTCCCGGATAATACCATGTACAAATTGATGAAAGACGGCGCGGAACAAACGGACTTCAATGCCGCCAAAGCTATCACGGCACGCGGCGAATACACGCTGATCATCACCGACGGCGACAGTGCGAATCCTTCGGAATTCAGCTTTACAATTATAGGCAAATATGCAAAGGGTATCACCCAGTACACCGTCCCGGACGGCTGCAGAATCGAAAACGCCATGTACAACCAGAGCGGTATCCGCGCAAACGGTACTTCTGCCGATCTTGGCGCAGAGGGAGAGTACACCTTCGATGTTTTCTGCGGGGATCTCTACCTTGTGGAGAGCTTCACCCTTGACAACACACCGCCGGAGTTCACAGTAAACGGTCTTGACGAAGAGGGTAAAGCCAACGGAGGCAGCGTTTTCATCGAAATAATTTCAGATGATATTGACTACTATGTGGTGTATCTGAATAAAGAGCCATACAAAAATACTCTTCAACTGTCAGACCCGGGCGAATATACCGTGATCTTCTATGATAAGGCGGGTAATGCCACTACGCAGAGCTTTGAGATAATTTACCAGATGGACGGTATGGCGATCGTAGCTGTGGCTCTTGGCGGTGCGCTTGTTGTCGCGGGGCTGGTATTCTTCATTATTACAAGAAAGAAATTTACCATAAGATAACAAAGATTTTCTTAGAAAAGAGGTGAACAGAATGACTCCGGTGCTTCTCAGTACCCTTGGTTGGGTATCGGATATGTCTGAGGCGCTCATGAAAGCCCTGAGCTGGGCTTTCGACCTATTTGCAACACTGGCAACATATCTGTTCAACTTTTTGTTCTCAGTTATACTTCAGGGTATTGTTATAGTGTGCGGCTTGTTCCTTCAGAAAACGCTGCTGATCCT
>JBJDZF010000369.1:0-10029 GCA_051867855.1 Eubacteriales bacterium | reverse complement strand
ACTTCCGCCAGATCATACAGAGCCTTACACATTGCTTCCTTTTGCTCCGATTTGGGATCCGGGTCTGCGTTTGCGGGAATAGTCACAAGGAAGAATTTCGCATCGGGCTGTATCTCCTTATAGCGGCTGATAATGGTTGCGTAAAAGCCTATAAAATTCTGCGCGTTCTGCCTGCGGTTTCCGGGATGAACATCCTCGATATTTCCGATCTCACAACCACCGTTGATTATATCGTTGACACCGAGAGCAATGATATAGCACTGACACGCCTTGTCGCGATCCCAATATCCCATTCTATCCGCGTAAGAATTGACATAAGTCTTTGCGGTCATACCCCCGCGCGAGAAGTTATACACCGTACAGCCGCACATCCGTGCAAGGTACTGCCCCCACGAATATTCGTAGAAATCATGATATACCCGTCCGCCGTACTCATCGGTTGCCTCAAATTCCCCCGATGACAGGCTGTCCCCGACACAGGCTATAGTTCTGAAAATACCGCAAAAGCCACCGTCATATACGGGGTTGTCAAGCGGTTTCTCATCAGGATCCGACATGAACCTTTTTATATCCATCGGCTTTATTCCTTTCGTACATACATTGTATTTACAAATCAATTATAATGTAATGGTTGTCCTCTCCCTCACACATGGCAGGGAGAGTCAGATAACGGATATTGTTTATAACTCTGTCCGCGCCCCTGTGGTAGTGTCCCTGAACCACCAGAGAGACTTTGCCGCTTTTCTCGATTATCTCCCGGACCTCCGACGCGTTCTTCACTACATGATCCCTCTGAACTCCGTCATCCAGATTTTCATGAACAAAAACGACACACGGCGTTCGGGATTTTTCAAGGGTATCCGCGAGAAAATCAAGCTGTGCGCACGGGAGGTTTGAATCCTTCCAATCAAAGCCCGCTTCCGAATAGCGGCAGAAGTCGGAGGTATAATTGGCGTCGAGAAAAATCAGCGTGTGAGTATCGGTACAGATACTGTAAGGAGGTAAAGAACAGTCGGTATACCGTGAAAATTCTTCCGCCGAAAGCGCGGCACAATCATGATTTCCGGGTACGATATAATAAGGTATCCCGCACGAACGTATGACATTCATAGCCTCTGCCATACATTCCGCCGCCTCGCCCCGACGCTCTCCTATGTCCACAAGGTCACCGAGGCATATACACATATCCGCACCTGCCCGTACAAACGCATCCGTCGCCTCTCTGATTTTTCCGAGCGACAGAGATGGGCGACGTGTGCGGCACAGGACCTCTGACCTGCAATAATGAGAATCGGCAAACAAACCAAGCTTCAAATCGAACAACTCCTTAACTCAAATCCGTATATCCGCAATTCACGGACAGAATCGGGGGAATTTATTACCTCCCCCGATTCATGTCGCGCATCAGCGGTATCTCAAGCCGTTTTTCTCCAGATACAGCGAGAGCGCGAGAGCCCAGTCAGTCTGAATAATGTCAAATCCCCTTCTCGCAAAATACCCCCAGCCAAGCTCCGGGTCTCCGCGCAATGCCGTATCGTCACTGTGATCTGCGGCAAGACGCACCCTGTAATTGAACAGGATGGCATTGCCCCAGATAAGCTTACCGTCCCTGTGAAGCCTGTCGAAAAATTCTTCCGACACGAGCGGTGAAGAATCGTCCCTGAACACCACCTCAAGCCCTACATAGTTCAGCTTACGTTTCAGCAGCATTTCGTGTACTTCCGGCGCTTTATTGATAATACCGAGATACTGTAAGTCCGGCGTATATGTCTCGATAAGCCCGAGTACCCCTTCATCCACGTTGGATTTTACAACGATCTGCTCCGACATATTGTGGCTCTTGATCTTTCTGATTATCTTCTCCGGATTGTCGGCGAGCTTATCCACGTTTATGTAGCATCTGCCCTTCAGATGCTCGAGAATATCGTCAAACAGATATATTGGCTCGGAGGTTTGACTTCCGTCAAGATTGGCATACCTCAGCTTCCTGACCTCACTTGCCGGAAGCTTGCGTATATCCACATTTTTCAGATTGAGTTGCCTTTCCTCCTGCCCCGGGTGAAAAACAAACAGCTCGCCGTCACAGCTTGCCGTAACATCCAGCTCCACCATATCCGCTCCCTGCTGCAGAGCTATATCATACGCAGTCGCCGTATTGCACGGAATATTTCCACCCCATATGCCCCGGTGGGCACAGATCACTATTTGTTTTTTTGCATACTTCACCAAATCAAAATTATTCATAGTTTCCCTTGCCGTTTCAAATTCATTTCAGGTCCGGTTGATATTTCGCGATAAATGTCGACATAAGCGGAATATTGTTTGTATATATGAGCTTTAAGCCTTTTGTTGTGTATGCGGAAAGATATCTGTCATGAGATTCCATATTCGGATCGGTTGTTGCCCTGCCTTCAAGCCACCCTCTCTGACGTATTGAATGACCGCTCATATTCATGTATGAATTGACCGATTTTATAAATCCCGCAAACCGTGTAAGCTCCGGATGCGCCTCACTGTACGCTGTCATATACTTATAGGAATTCGCCTGTGCAGGTCCCGATGTCGCGGATACGAACATTGAATATATCGAGGTCTCCAGCGCATCCGCCGAGGTTTCGATTTCCAGAATGTCCTCCGCCGTAATTCCGCTTGCCGCCTTTGCATCGAGCAATATGAAGCATCTGCCGCGCAGGGTAAGCAATATCTCGTAATAGCTCGGTATCTTATAAGACGTGACATCCCCATTGTCGTCAAGCAACGAAAGTCGGCGAAGCTCCTCATATGTCCAGTCTCCTACCTCCGTCGAGTCCGGCAGTCCGTTCCTTCCCTTCATCTGACGTACGTTTGTTGTCCTTGACAGGTCCGTATCGTGACAAAGCACCGCAACGTTATCCTTCGTCATCACAATATCAAGCTCGATCACGTCGGCGCCGAGCATCGCGGCGGACAAAATGCCCTCAAGTGAGTTCTCGGGATAATTTATGACATCTCCGCGGTGAGCCACCGCCATGGGTCGTCCCGAGGGATTTGTAATGGCATACAGCTTTTCATTGAAATCCGTCATCCAGTCCGGAACCGTAATGCTTCCCTGCCATGCGGGCACAAACGAGCTTTGATCGTGTGCCAAGGGATTAAACAATGACATATCTACCCCTCCCGTGTATGTATCTCCGAGTTCCTCACAGATAATAAGTTCAACAAGTTTTTCCGCTGCGGGACCTGCCGCAAGGCTTCCTCCGAGTTGAATTACTATTTTGTTGTTGTCCGAACGAATCGAATACCGATAATAATCAAGGTCGGAATCCGACGCCGACTCGTCGCGGTTCGTCTCTCCGATAAGGATTTCGTAAGGCACTTCCTTTGCGGAGTCCGAGGTAACGGTCAGCGACTTGCCCCCGAGATACTCTCCGAGAGAAGCATTGAGTTGTTCCGCAGCCTGCTTCAGTCTGACATTTGCCCCATCCGGATAAACAACGGTGTATGACGCGATATTCTGCAGGAGCAGGTTTTCCGACAGCAATTTTATATAGGATGTGTCCCGCGGAACATAAAGGCTGTCGCCGCCCTGCGCGAGGTATTGCTCCTCAAAATACGCAAGCGCACGGTCATATCCGGAGTCGTTGTTCGCGGCAATTACAAGCTTGTTGTTGACCACCTTAACGGCAATATCCGTAGGCGCCTCAAGCATTGCGCACACGTCCCCCGTTTCCGTTCTCTTTACGTTACCGATAAGGATCTCAACGTCGTCGGTCGAGAGCGCCTCTTCGGTGCCGTAATCGTCCGCGACCTTAACTTCGACGCCGTACAGCTCCCCGAGCTTTGCGGATATCGCAAAGGCAACGGCAGCCTCTTTTTTGCTTCCCCGCGCGGGATACACCACCGTGCATTTTGACTTGCCGCCCTCAATAAGCGTCAGCACATTCGCGGGGGCTTCGGCAGAGCTTCCGCCACTGTCCGTGTCATTGCCTTTTTTATCATCGGTGCAGGATACAAACAGACTCCACAGAGCGAGTAACGACAAGATCAGTACGAAAATTTTCACCAATCGCATGGTTCTCATTGACATAACCTCCGGCGCGCTTACTGATATGCTTTGCTGATATTCTCCACCGCACTCTTCATCGCCTGTCCGTAGGTTGACATTGCAGAGGAAAGATTGATCATGGGGGCATCCGACATATACAGTGTTCCCGCCACAAGTCCTCTCGTCAGTCTTGTGGGAAGCTGGTTTTCAAATGAGTAGGTATATACCTGTGCGAGGTCAAATACTATCGAGTTGCGGATGATATCTATCATTTTACCGCAATCCTCGTCCTTCGAATATCTTATCTTATATGTATCCTCATACAGGACCTTGGTCACCTGTCTGTACCCCTCGGACGCCATACATTCGAATACCGTGGCGGCGACTTCGGGAATACTTGAGCCGTTGCATATGAAGTACAGAGAACGTCCCACCCAGCACGCGGAATGGAAATCCTGATTGTCGTCGTACTTGGGCATGGGGAGCACACCGAACTTCATATCCACCGAGGCAAGCGTGGAGGCATACGAGATCGAGTTGACCGTAAACATACTCTTCTGATTCTGGAAATTTTCTGCGGCACTTCCGTCGCCTATGACATAGCAGTCACTGCCGGCAAGGAAGGACTGGGTCATGTCATAGAAATCCGACGCACGGCTGTTACTTATCGACTCCGAAAGGATCAGATTCCCCTCGGAATCCATATCAAGAAACTTATTTCCCGCGCTGTAAAATATGGATTCCGCAAAGACGGGAGTCATCGAAAGAGCAAAATTATCACCCTTGCTCGCTCCCTCCGTATCATCGGCATCCGAGTAAACTCCCTTGCACAGCTGCATGAAGAATTCCCACTTCCAGTTGTCCATATAAACCATTTCATACGGTATTTCAATATTGTTGGAAAGCAGGAGATCCTCGTTGAAGAACATACAGTACATACTCGAAAGATAGCTTGTCGAAATGTCACCTGTACCGAAAAAGAGCTTGCCGTTTATGGTTGCGCTCGTATTAAGGTCAGGCGCCCACCACGGTGCCGAAAGGTCGATTATATCGTAATCCTTCAGGTTGGCGCAGAGTCCCTCAATGGAGCAGCTTCCGATCGTCATACCGTAATCCGCACATATATCGTAACTGCCGAGCCCCGCAGTGAAATCCGCAAGCACCGTCTGCTTGAACGGTGCGTTTCCGCGGTTGTTATAGCCTCCCGTGGTCGGGACAAATTCCAGCTCGACATTCAGACGCGACTTTACCTTGAAATTTCTGTTTACTATCGCCTGTTCGACAAAGGAACCGGCAGAATCCGGGTCAAACTCCGAGGTCCTGCTCTCATCGTAAAGCACGACTACTTTCTGCCCGTCAAAGTTGGTATTGGCGGGAATCGAGTCCTTAACATATCCGTCATCCGACGTACCCGCATTTCCGCTTGTGGTCTGGTTGTCGGGTTCCGTGCTTTTCCTATTGCACGCAACGAAGGCGCCGAGCATGGAAAGAAGCAGTAACACGGATGATATTCTGATAATTATCTTCTTCATAAATTCTCCCCTATCATCAGTAAGACGCGGAGAGCAAAGATAACAGAGGTCTTTGCTCTCCAATGTGTTTTCGCCGCCGGGCGGATCAGTGTTCTTTGTTCTTCTTTTTCTTCTTCAGAACCACTGCCGCCGCACACGCAAGCGCCCCGCCGACAACCGGCATAGCGATAACGGACCCGCAGCCTTTCTTAGAGCTTCCGCCACTCTGCGACGCATCGGCAGTTGTTTCTCCCGCGGCAGACTCTGTTGCCTGCGTTTCTGTATTGCTGTTGGCTTCCTCAACATATCCGCAGACCGTGCAGGTCCTCTTTTTACCCTTATCGGTCTTTTCCCACATTCCGAAATCGTGTCCGTCGCATTTCAGGACGGTCTGTTCAAGCACCTCTCCGCATACGGTACAGTATACCGTGGAGAGTCCGTCCTCGTAACAGGTATCCTCCACAACGACCGGGTCGCCGGGAGTATGGGCATTGGATACTGTCTTAACGTGTTCGCAGACGGAGCAGGTATATTTCATCGATTTCTTTGTATTGCAGGAGTTCTCATCGTCCACCTCAACTCCCGCGTCATATGTATGCGCCTCCGTTACCGCGACTCCGCACACACACGAGTAGCCGTGACAGTCATCGTCGATCGCCTGCAGAGTGTCTCCGTAGGAATGATCCTCGAATTTCTCTTCAAACACGATCTCGCCGCTTGTATTGTTCTTCACGCTGATATTGTCAAAACCGAATGTTGAACCCTTGAAAGCGGAAATACCGATCCTTGACGACTTGAGTGCAACGTCGTTTGTATTGGCTATCTCCACGCCCTCAAAAACCGTCTTTATTGTAGGCACCGCTCCCGCCGCCGTAGCTTTGACCGTTACCTCGAGAGTATACACCGCTCCTTTTTTGGCAACTTCAATATCCTTGAGCGGATCGCTGTGACCTATGTAAAGTGAATCCGTGGACTTTGCCATGTCATTGATATATATAATTCCGGGAGTCTTGCCCTCAATGTACTCTCCGGTTCTGAAACCAAGCACGCCGAACTTGCCATTGTTGCCCTCGGCGTATATGGTGTTGACCAGCTTGTTCGCGCTTTCCTCAACAACGATAACATCCATACTTACCGTATAGTCCGTCAGCGTACCGGGAATTTTGTCGCCTGAGAGGAATATTCTCGGATAGCTTGATGATTCGCCGAACTTGATCTCAAGGTAGGCGTTATTGTCGGCGCTTGATATCTTGGCGTACGCAATGTCAGGATTCGTACCGTCGGTTGAATCACTGCTGCCGCATACAAGGCCGTATTTCTTGATAAGCGTGTTGTCGGTCAGCGTATGATTTGAAACAGTCTCCTCATCCGCCGCGATCGGCAGTGCCGCCGCCACGAAAACCATCATAGCGCAGAGAATTACAGACAATAATTTCACGGATTTTTTTCTCATAATATAAATCTCCATTTTCCCGCCGCAGTGCCGGACAAGCCGTGGCACGAAAGCGGCGACCTTGTATAAGATTCCGATAATAATGTGGATCGTTTATACGCGGGACACGGAGCCGAACTTCGTCTCCGTAGCACCCGCATATTACACCGGGAACTCTTTTCCGCCTGCCCTTAACTCCGACGATTACGGATTTTGCGGGAAAGCGTGATCAAACGCTTCTCCGTCCCCGTCTCCGGCTCCGTTATTGCTGAGTGTAATGACATCCTTTGCCGTATAAGCTATAAAATATATTGCGGGATTTTTGTACTCTTTCATATTTTCCTCCCTCACTTTGCCTCTGCAGCAATCAAAGCGTTTATTGTAATGTCCGCCGTTTCACCCGCGACCTCGGTTCCATCCGCCGTTACCCAGACGGGAGTTACGCTTATGGTCTCCCCGAATACGGAATTCGGAATATCAGTCAGAGTAAAGGTTGCGAAAAATGCGGATTCCTCCGAAAATTCCGTGGGCAGATACGTGTCTCCCAACGACAGTATGCTCGTGTATACAGTGCCCGAGGTCCTGTATATTGAAGAGCCGTTGTATGTAATCCTGAAGCCTACCTTCTCATAATCAAGGCCGTCGACCGTGGTGATAAGGCGCAGACTCGTAGAGGCACTCTCTGCCGTAGTCCCCGACGTGATCTGTGCTCTCAAGCCGAGAACATCCTTACCGACAAACTTCGGGAATCCGACGCTCGCCCCGTTTTTCGCGGGCGTTTTGAAGGAACTGTCTGCATACCAGCCGGAGAACACCTTGCCCTCGGAGACCGGAGCCGTACTCTGCGCTTCAAAATCCTCGTTGAATACTATTTCACCCGTGTCATTGTTCTTCACACGGATATTGTCAAATCCGAATGTTGAACCCTTGAAAGCGGAAATACCGAGTTTGGATGCTTTGAGACCGACAGTATTCGTATTTGCAATTTCAACGCCGTCAAAAACCGTCTTTACTGTCGGTACCGCGCCTATCTCCGTTGCACTTACCGTAACCTCGAGAGTATAAACCGCTCCCTTTTTGGCGCTTTCAACATCCTTGAGCGAATCGCTGTACCCAAGATAGAGCTCTTCAGTTGGCGTTGCCATATCATTGACATACACTACCCCGAAGGCCTTGCCCGCGGTATACGCTCCCGTTCTGAATCCGAATGATCCGAACTTGTTATTGCTTCCTTGAGCATACAATACACTGAACAATTTGTTCGTGGTCTCCTCAACCACCATGATATCCATGCTTACGGTGTAATTTGTAAGCGCCGCAGGCACGAGACTATCCGAGAGAAATACCCTGGGGTAGCTGCCGGACGTACCGAACTTAAGCTCAAGATAAGAATTTGCGCTCGCGTCACTCGCAATCTTCGCATACGCAATATCGGGGTTCGTCCCGTCTGCTGCATCCGCGGATTGGCATACAAAACCGTACTTTTTTATAAGCGCGTTGTCGGTCAGCTCCGTGCCCTCGGCGGAAACAGAAGTAACTGCGGTAAACGCCGAAGCGAGAATCAGCAGGCTTAAGATAAGTGACATTACTTTATTGTGGCTCTTTTTCATAAAATACCTCCTTTAATTAAACCTTTCACTATCGAAATTATACAACCTATCATTAACCTTTTCAAGTTGAAATGTTTACTTATTATAAAGGATTATTTACCTTTCCTTATTTGATCGTCGTTTTTTGCATCTTTGTATATTTATTATGGTAAATTATACATTTTTTGTCTTTCTATTTATCCCAAAATATCATCGGATAGTTATTTTAACGTAAATTTTTACTTTATCCGATGTAAAAATTCCGAATTTATATTGAAAAAATTATTTTTGTATAATATAATAAAATACAGATATCTTTACATTTGAAGCACGGGGTGATAAAATGTCGTTTTTTTCCGTACGGAACCCGAACGTCAAAAATCTGCTTGTAAATATACAGCATGTCGATGCCGCGATATTCAACAGACCCACATCATGTCATATTCACCCACAGGTTGAGATAGCCGTCTGCACAAAGGGAGAGTGTATTTATTACGCGGAGCAAAAACAGTACCCCATGAAGGTGGGCGACTGCATTTTTCTGAATGCTTATGTTGAGCACAGCACCGAATTTCTCCCCACGGAAGCGGCAATTGACATTGTTTACTTTCGGCTCGAGGATTTTGAATCGAAAAAAATACTCCGTACAATGCCGGCAGCGTGGTCTATTCTCAAGATGTCGGACGCACACGTCTCTTTCTTCAGTCAGCATATAATATACCGCTATGTCAGCGAGATAATTGAGGAATTCAGAAAAGCCGAACCCTATTATGAGCTGTTCGTAAAGGCAAACATATTCAAGATTCTCGGCGTTATGTACCGTGAAAATCAACTGAATTCACCCGACACAGACATTGATGAGGAGAAATTCGGAAAGCTGAAGGTGCTGTTCGATTATCTCGACGAGAACTACAATCAGAACATTACGCTTGAGAGCGTCAGCGATATGCTTGGCTTTAACAAAACCTACTTCAGCCGAATGTTCAAAAATCTGACAGGGCATAATTTTTCCGAGCATCTGACACAGATACGTCTGAACAAGGCGATACAGCTGCTCAGTTCATATGAAATGAATATTGCCGAGATATCCGACGCCATCGGTTTTTCCTCTCCCACATACTTCAATGAGGTGTTCAAAAAGTATTATAAGTGCACCCCTGCGGAATTCAGGAAAAAATTAACTTAAGGAGACTGACATGAAAATCGGCGTATTTTCAGGAGTATATTATTGCAGAGATAAAAGTCGCAATGACGGCAAAGCCACACTTTCTACATATCGGAAGCTGCAAAAAGCATTGGCTGATTTTCAAAAAGAAAAAGTGGACCTTTGCTTCTGCATCGGAAATCTCGCAGAACAGGAATGTCAGAGCAGAAAAGAGGTTCTGGAGTGCTTCGAAGCCGTTTCGGAGCTTATAAAACTGTATGACATTTCATTTTATTTCGTTCCTGCCCCCGGAGATTTTCTTAAAACCG
>JBJDZF010000368.1:0-10110 GCA_051867855.1 Eubacteriales bacterium | reverse complement strand
GTATCCGCAAAAAGGAATTCAAAACACACAGACTCGATTGAGAATACAGACTGACAGTGTCATTGACGGACAAAGCTTCCGTGTGATATTCAACGGGTATGAGCTCGTGCCGGATACGGACATAAGCGAACCCTTCGGAGTCCAATATCCGCCTCTGCTCGGAAATGAAAATACTCTGCGTGCTTTCACACTTCCCGTGGATCGTATAGCAGACGGTGAGAACCGTTTTGAAATTACTTTGCTCACGGGAGAGCCCATAAGGCTGATAGCTGTCGATATCGCGCTGATTTGAGGATCTGCAATGAAAAAGAAAAAAACTTTTTTGATCGTGCTTGCGGTGGCGGCGCTTCTTCTCACGACCGCGTGCCGCGAGGATATCAAACCATCTCACAATTCCGGATCCGATGTTCCGCAAACGACGGACACGGGGACGGGTGATACTCATGGGGAAACCGACGGAGTGAAGAAAATTATGTTGTCGGATAAGACGGACTGCTTCAAGATAACCGGCAGATATTCGGTATTAAGTTCCGGAATTACATGGGATTGGTCGGCGTCGGGAATTGAATTTGATGCCGAATGTCAGGGCGATGTAGTGATGAATTATATCTCTGACGGAGCCCTGTGGTTCCGTGTATGGGTTGACGGAGTCAAACAGGATAATATTTATGAGGGAGTGAAGGGCGAAAATCGGACGACTCTCGTGACCGATCTTGCCCCGGGCGTACACCGCATAAAGGTTGCACGGATGACGGACGTGAAATCCTCTCTCGGAGTTATCTGTTCGATCGAGCTCGACGGCGTATTGCTGGAGCGTCCGGCTGACAACGGATTTTTCGTCGAATTCCTTGGGGATTCACTGACCTGCGGTACGGGAAATATGGACGGCTGGCAGGGGCAGACGGAGGGACTCGGCGGATACAGATATATGGACGCTACGAGAACCTTTGCATATCAGCTTGCCAACGATTATATTGTCGATTGTGATTATTCGTTTGTGAGCATTGCAGGCTCTCATGTTGCCGAAAGTTCAAAATATGAAAATTTTCTTGACGTCTTTCTGCAGACTAATTACCGCCGCAGTATGACGGATATGTGGGAATATTCGAGAAAAGCGGATCTGGTCGTCATAAATCTCGGCACAAATGACGCTGTCCAGCACCTTGACACGACACAGTTCAAGACCAATCTCGGTACGCTTACGGATACCGTCAGAAGCATTCACGGAGAGGATACGCCGATACTGTTTGTCATGAATATGATGACAAATAACTGTATTACACAGATACGCGAGCTTATTGAGGAACGCGGAGGGGAGAATGCCGGGCTTTACGGCATTATTCTCACCCCGGACTCGAGCGGAGCATCTTCACATCCGTGCGGCGAGGCTCATGATGAGGCGGCGCAGAAAATTGCCGAATTTATCGCCGAGAAAAACATCTGTGAAATTTCAAAAAAGAAGTGAATTATTATCCGGAGAAAAAACAATGACTCGTGAACAGTATCTTAAAAATCTCGATGTGCCCGAGGGCAGAGTGGATGCCATACTTGACACCGATACCTATAACGAAATTGACGATCAGTTTGCACTGGCGTATATGCTTTTGTCAGATGAAAAAATTAACACCGTGGGAATATGCGCCGCCCCTTTTCTCAACGAAAGAAGCACCGGCGCTGCCGACGGAATGAGGCAGAGCTATAACGAAATCATCAAGGTGCTGGGACTTATGGGACGGGATGACATGATGAAAATGGTCCGAAAAGGCTCTGAAAGCTTTCTTGTCGACGAATCCGAACCGGTCATCTCGGACGCCGCGCGCTTTATGGCGGATAAGTCCCGCGAGTACTCCCCGGAGCATCCGCTGTACATAGTGGCTATCGGAGCCATAACAAATGTTGCTTCGGCAATCCTTATGGAGCCCAAGGCTATGACGGAGAATACCGTGGTCATATGGCTCGGCGGACATTCCTCCGAGTGGCCGGACACATCGGAATTCAATATGAAGCAGGATATCGCCGCGGCGAGGGTGGTTTTCCGGTGCGGAGTACCTTTGGTACAGCTCCCCTGCTACGGAGTTGTCAGTGCGTTCCGTACAACCAAGGCAGAGCTTGAATATTGGCTCAAAGGTACAAATCCGTTGGGAGAGTATCTTCTCAAAAACACGGTCGATGAAGTGGAAAAATACATTTCAGGCAGAAGGGCGTGGAGCCGCAGCATATGGGACGTTACGGCGGTGGCGTGGCTGTTGAACGACGGCAATCGCTTTATGCAGTCTTATCTTAAGCACACACCGCTCCCGCAGTATGACGGACACTACTCGGAGCTTCCCGATTCGCATTTGTACCGATATGTGTTTAACATCAACAGGGACGAATTGTTTACCGATCTTTTCACTAAAATATCGGGATCATCGTCGATATAACGGGACGTTGAGCAGTGCTGTCTGCTTAATTTCGGGCGGTTCACGGTGAGATGGCTTGACTATTGAGATCGCCGATAATATAAGAAAATTGCGCCTCACCTGAACTCAGGAAGCAAGGGGCGCAGTTTTTCTTTTTAAAGCAAAATGTCAATTTAGGACTGTTTGTTGTTATGTTTTGATTGTTTACAAACCGCAGACGTGATGTTATAATAAAAACATAATATACGGATATTGCCGGATATCTGACATCGTCAGAAGAGTGAAGGAGGTTAGCGTGAAAGTTTTGCATGGCTTTAAGTGAAGTACACCTTTTTCACGCCCAAATTGCTCTCAAAATGGGACCCATCCCATTTTGATCTGCTTTGCAGATACGAGCAATTTCAATATTTATTTGAGCCGCCGGTGGCGGCAAGGAGGTTATTATGCAGAATTTCAGAAAAAGACTCCTTGCGGGAGAATGTCTCATCGGAAGCTGGATACAGACCGGAAGCCCCGCAGTTGCGGAGATTTTATCCGAGGCGGGATTTGACTGGATAGCCGTCGATATGGAACATTCGTCGATTCAGATAGACGAATTTGCCGGAGTTGCACGGGGCATATACGGCAGGGGGCCTGCGACGGTCGTCAGGGTACGGGAGAACGATACGCTTGCAATAAGACAGGTGCTCGATATGGGTGCCGAATGCGTTATCGTTCCACTTGTCAATAACCGCGGCGATGCTTTGCGTGCGGTAAGCGCCGCCAAATATCCTCCGGATGGGATACGCGGATTCGGATATGCGCGCATGAACAACTGGGGCAGAGATTTTGACGCTTACGCTTCCTGCGCAAACGAAAATATCGGCGTCATTGTAATGATCGAATCCAAAGAGGCTGTGGATAATATTGATGAGATCCTGGAGACGGAGGGCGTTGACGGAGTGTTCATAGGACCGTACGACATGAGCGGTTCTTACGGAATTCCGGGAAAGACGGACTCTCCCATAATCAAAGATGCCTGCAGAAGGGTCTCGGAGGCTTGCCGCAAGCACAATAAGGTTGCCGGACAGCATATTGTTATTCCGACTCCGGAAAATATTGAAAATGCCGTACAGCAGGGTTTTACATTCATTGCTCTCGGATGCGACCTTGTTTTTCTCAGCCGTGCGTCCTCAGACTGCCTGTCGCTCCTAAAAAGATAACCGCTCTTTAAAGGGAGGTCCGTTATATGAAACACGTAATTATCGGTAACCGACTTTCACCGTCAGGGTTTATAGAAAACGTGGCTTTCAGTGAGGATATGCCGTATTACCTGTGCATAAAGCACTTGTTCGTAGATGATATTGTCATTCCGCACTATGCGAGCTCAATTGAAATACTTGTGTGCGACGGCGTCGAGGGGACGTTCGTTGCAGATAAAACGCAGTTTTCGTTGAGCGGTAAAAAGGTGTTGTATATTCCGCCAAACTGTGTTCACAGTAACAATTTCAAAAAGGGCGACGGAGTTATGTACGTTCTCAAAATATCGCCTGAACATATGGGCGCGTATCTGAATATAGACAAACTTTTGCGCAGGAGCGACAGCCGCTCGATCTACTGTGAGCCCTTTGTGTGCGATCTGTATTCGGAGATTATGGAATATGTTCGTGAACTTACCGAAAATGACGGAAAGATGTTTTCATGTATTCGGAGTATAATGGATATTTTCGCGCTGCTCAAGGACCATATGAATCCGAGCGTCGGCTCGGATAATATCATATCCTCCGCAACGAAGAACACACAGCTGAAGAACCTTATAGATTACACGGAAAAAAATATTCTTTGCGGACTCTCAAACAGAGTTGCTGCCGGATATATCGGATATAACGAAAATTATTTTTGCCGTTGGTTCCTGCGCATGACGGGAATGACATACAACGACTATCTTATGCATCTGAGAATCAACTATGCCTGTAAAAAGCTTGAGGAAAATGTTCCTGTCCGAGAAATCGTGACTGATTTGGGATATGTCAACTCCTCATTTTTTACGCGAAAATTCAAGGAGTATACCGGATATACGCCGGGGGAGTATGCAAGATCCGCCGACCGTATACATAATCAGAAATTTTAGGGGGACAGCATGAAAAGAATAATTATGTCCCTTGTCTTGTCGGCAATACTTGTCTGTTCGGTTGGCTGCACAACGGGGAACGGTGAAGCGGACATTACCTCGGGGACGGAAAATGTTTTATCCGAATCTTCGGAAAAGATAACTTATCAGGAGGATACAAAGGTGACGGAAGGCAGAGAATACAGAAGGATTGCCTGCGTGGGTGACAGTATAACCTACGGGGCTTGGTCAAGCGATCGTACGGTACGGAGCTATCCGGCACTGTTGCAGAAAAGACTCGGAGATACATATAGCGTGGGGAATTTCGGATACTCAGGCTCGTCATATGTAAAGACCGAGATAAATTACAAGCCCTACACCGAAGGACAAGCGTACAGTGAAAGCCTCGAATTTGAGCCGGATATTGTGGTGATAATACTCGGCACGAATGATACACATTCATGGGAAGAAAGCAGTGCGAGCTTCGGTGACGCGGTCCGTACTCTGATAAGAAGTTATTCATCCTTGGAGTCGGAGCCGCTGATATATTTGTGCTCTCCTCTCTGCAGATACGATAATTCCGGTAAAAACAGCATTATTTCGGAACAGATCATTCCCATTCTATCCGAGATCGCCGAAGATGAGGGATGCATATTTGTCAATCTTTATAAAAAGACTCTGGCAAAAGCATTTTATTATGCCGACGGACTTCATCCTAATGATAACGGTTATGAGTATCTTGCAAACCTCATTTATGATGCTGTATCCGATAAATTGCAGAACGGCACTGAACAGTGAATTGTAAATATGTTTTTTGCGGGGAGGAAATTTTCTTTGGGGAAATTTCCTCCCCGCAAAACAAATACTTGTAATATTGATAAAAAGGGGTGTAAAATATAGTCGGAGGTGATAATTATAGTAACTTATGAAGAAATAACGAAAAATGAGGCGGTACGTTCGTATATAAGAAAAGCGGACGAGTCTCTGCTTGCCCTCGGCTTTACCGAGCACAGCTTTGCACACGTTACAAAGGTTGCGACAACGACAGAATACATTCTGCGCGAGCTTTCGTATCCCTCGCACGACATAGAGCTTGCGCGTGTTGCCGCATATCTGCACGACATCGGCAATCTCGTAAACCGGGTTGACCACTCACAGAGCGGGGCAATCATGGCGTTCAGAATTCTCGACAACATGGGAATGGAGGCAGACGACATTGCCACAATAGTGACGGCTATCGGAAATCACGATGAGGGGACGGGAGTGCCGGTGAACCCGATTGCCGCTGCTCTGATCCTTGCGGATAAATCCGATGTCAGACGTAGCAGGGTACGTAACCGTGACATTGCGACCTTTGATATTCATGACCGTGTAAACTATTCCGTCAGCGACGCGAAGCTCTGTATAAACGATGCTCACACCGAAATTCTGCTGGCGCTCACCATCGATACGAAGTACAGCTCCGTGATGGAATATTTCGAAATTTTTCTCAACCGAATGGTGCTCTGCCGGAAAGCGGCGGAAAAGCTCGGACTTCGATTCATGCTGATGATAAACAATCAGCAACTTATGTAGATCTGCGCGCCTGATTATCCGTAGCGGACATAGGCGCGCAGATCTATTTTATATTCCGCCGGCGGCGGGGATCCTGTGTCCGGTATGCTTGCGTTCCATTTGTCTTTCGAGAAACGCGCAGGCAAATTCGGCGCTTTCCTTTCCGGCAACGGCGGCATTCGGAAGACCTCCGGGCGGACGCTGCCACTGCGTGGCAAGCGATACGTTTTTAAGCTTCGGAATTCTCGGCGGAAGCTTTCTCAATGAAAATGACGGAAGCGTCACAAAAGACATATACGCTCCGGCGTATGCTCCGTGGTAAGTGCTGTAAGTCCGCGGAGTCCAGAAATCTATCAGCTTTATACTATCCTTCAGGGCTGGGAATTCGGAGAGAAGCGCATCGAGCATGATATCCGCCGCACGTGACTTTTTTGCCTCATATTCCGATTTTTCTGCGGATATCCATTCCCGGCTTTCCTGTTCGTTCTGGAAAACAAGACACTGAATGACCGTTTTTCCGTCCGGAGCATATTCCGGCTCATGAGAAAATTCCCTTACCGCAAGTCTTCCGTCATTACGGGACGACAGAGGACGGCAGGGGATTATTTTGGTCCCGAATTTTCCGAGCGCTTCCGAATCGCATACGAACGCCGCATGGATACTTGAGAAAACCGGCGTCTTCGGGTTGTTGTACATATCTGCGAGATATCTCGGCATATAAGCGCGCGGGAGTAACTTCCCGAAGGTTACGTCAGGGTCGGTTGCGCATATCACATAGTCTCCGTAAACCGTGCTTCCGTCCTCAAGTATGATTCCGCACGCTACGTTTCCCCGAGTTATTATTTTTGATACCGGAGCGGATCTGTGAAAAACTCCGCCAAGTGAAACAAATCTTTCTTCCATTCGTTTTGCCGCCTGCGCCGAGCCTCCGTAGGGCACCGAGCCGTTGCCGGAGATAAACGCTCCGTATGCGGCTACAAGCATAATTGCGGAAAATTCCCCGCCGATATAGTCTGTAAAGATCTTACGGAGCAGCGGGTGCGAGAATCTGTCGGCAACCTCGTAAAGGCTGTGACGGTAGTAGTAAAGTATGTCGGACAGGTGAGGGGCAAATGCGGCTGCCTTTTGAGTCGCTTTCTTTGTTCCGGATACTGCGGCAAAGCATTTTGCCGTGTCGGTGAATCTGTTTATCTCACGTGTGTCAACGGGGGAGAGACGAATAAAATTCCATCGTGTTGTTTCCGGGTCCGCAGAGAGTCCCACCTCATTTTCGCCGAGCTTACTGACAAAAAAATTGTCGCTTCTGAACAGCTTGGTATCCTTTCCGAGAAGTCCCGTCTCGCGCCATATATCGTTAAGCGAATTTCCGTCGGCGCTGCCGGTGAGCCAATGAATACAGTTGTCGATCATGCATCCGTTTCTTTTCCATCCCGTGAGGTTTCCGCCCGGGTAAGCGTTTTTTTCGAATATTTCGCAGTCAAAGCCGCGCCCGAGTGCAAAGATCCCCGCACTCAGACCCGCGACTCCGCCGCCCGTAATGAGTATTTTAGACATTGTTACCCTCCAATGGCTTTCTTTGAATATTATTCTTTCGGAAAGAAGTGCTTTGTATGCAACTTTATTCTGTCATTTTTTCGTAATTCTTGATTTTTTCGCATAATAATGCTATAATATACTGTGATTTGCGGCGTTTGCCGACGTCGTGCCGAATCCTTAAGTCAAAGGAGATTGCAATGCGAACTGTAATAGGGATAGATGTGGGCGGAAGTACCACCAAAATAGTCGGGATCAGAACGGATAACAGCGGTAAATATACTCTGATGGAGCCGATGTTTGTGCGTGCGGCGGACGCTGTGACGTCCGTGTACGGGGCGTTCGGTAAATATTCACTCAAGAATGACCTCGAGCTTAAAGACATAGATAAGGTCCTGATGACGGGCGTGGGGGCGTCGTTTATAAACAAGCCGATCTTCGAACGCGAATGTCAGAAGGTTTCGGAATTCACGAGCGTGGGGCTCGGAGGTCTGTTCCTCTCGGGGCTTGACGAGGCGATCGTGGTAAGCATGGGTACAGGCACGGCGCTGATATACGCAAAAAAACAGGCCGACGGTACGCTCATAAAATACCTCGGAGGTACGGGCGTCGGCGGAGGAACTCTTATAGGTCTTTCACGTAAGATGCTGGGGGTTGACACCGTCGAGCACATAGAGCATTTGTGCGAGGGCGGAAATCTCGACAAAATTGACCTCAGGATCAAGGACATTTCAGGGGATAACACCTTTCAGATCAACGAGGAATTCACCGCGTCCAATTTCGGAAAGCTGTCGGATCTTGCAAACAGCAGCGACATTGCTCTCGGAATTGCCAACATGGTTGCGGAGACGATTGCAATGCTTTCGGTTTTCGCGGCGCGCAACTACAACCTCAAGAAGGTGGTACTTACCGGAAATCTCACCACTCTCAAACCGATAACAGACGTTTTCGCTTCCCTTGACGACAATTTCGGACTTGAGTTCATAGTGCCCGACAAGGCGCAGTTCGCCACCGTTATCGGCGCAGCTCTTTGTGACAGGGAAAAGAGCTGTGCGGCGACATGAGCCGCTCTTGACATATACCCCGTTAAGTAGTATAATTTTAAATTGAGTTTTATAGTCTTATAAGGAAAGGTTAGGCTTTAATATGCAGTGGACCTCATTAAATGACCTGCGCGAAAAGTATCTCTCGTTCTTCGAGTCAAAGGGACATCTCAGACTCCCGTCTTTTCCGCTCGTCCCGATAAACGACAAATCGCTTCTTCTGATCAACTCGGGTATGGCTCCGATGAAAAAATATTTCACGGGAGAGGAGGAGCCGCCGCGTCGCAGGGTCACGACCTGCCAGAAGTGTATCAGAACTCCCGACCTCGAGCGCGTCGGTCATACTGCGCGTCACGGAACCTATTTCGAAATGCTCGGCAACTTCTCTTTCGGAGATTACTTCAAAAACGAGGCTATTCCGTGGGCGTGGGAGTTTTTGACCGAATGTCTCGAGATCCCGGCAGACAAGCTCTGGCCCTCGATCTACGAGAACGACGATGAGGCGTTTGAGATCTGGAACAAAAAGGTCGGAGTGCCCGCCGAGAGGATAGTGCGACTCGGCAAGGAGGACAACTTCTGGGAGCACGGAAGCGGTCCATGCGGTCCCTGTTCCGAGATATACTTTGACCGCGGAGAGAAGTACGGTTGCGGCTCGCCCGACTGTAAGCCCGGTTGCGACTGCGACAGATACATGGAGATCTGGAACAATGTGTTCTCGCAGTTCAACAACGACGGCAACGGAAATTATACAGAGCTTGCGCAAAAGAATATTGACACGGGCATGGGACTTGAGCGCCTTGCCTGCGTTATGCAGGGTGTAGACAACCTCTTTGAGGTCGATACGGTGAGAAAGATCCTGAATACCGTCTGCGATATTGCCGGAAAACAATACGGCGAGAACGATAAGGACGATATTTCGATCCGCGTTATTACCGACCATATCAGAAGCGCGACCTTTATGATCTGCGACGGTGTCATACCCTCCAACGAGGGCAGAGGATATGTGTTGCGCCGGATCCTGCGGCGCGCGTGCAGACACGCAAAGCTTCTCGGTATTAATCACGAGTTTCTCGGAGATCTGTGCGACGTTGTCATAGGCGAGAACGAGGGGGCGTACCCCGAGCTTCGCGAAAAGAGGGATTATATACGCAAGGTGATCTCGATGGAAGAGACCAGATTTGACGCCACTATCGACGCCGGCCTTTCCATTCTTTCCAACCTGATTCGCGGTGCACTTGCAGAACACGCCGACGTTATCTCGGGCGAAGAAGTTTTCAAGCTTTACGATACTTTCGGATTCCCGATAGACCTCACCCGTGAAATAGCGTCTGAAAACCACCTTAATATCGACGAAAACAAATTTGCTTCGCTTATGCGTGCTCAAAAGAAGCGTGCAAGAGAGGCAAGAGTCAATATCGGCGGTTGGGACGAGTCATCAAAATCTTTGCTCTCCGGACTTCCCAAGACCGAATTCACCGGCTACACCGAC
>JBJDZF010000367.1:0-10121 GCA_051867855.1 Eubacteriales bacterium | reverse complement strand
TGTCTGTCCGTATTTCATCGGAAAACGGTGAGATCAGCTGTGTGATGCTATCCCTTATCTTTTCTTCTCTTCCCGATACCGACGGCACCCGGCAGAGCTTTTTCAGTGTATCAAACATTTTATTTCACAACCTCCATTCGGATATCATGCGGCAAACGAGCGCTTTTGATGATTCATAGTCGTCGTACCTGCATACACAGGACGGTGAGTGCAGATACCGCGTAGGTATCGAAAGGGCAAGCGTGCGCACCCCAGTGCCGCTTTTATGAATATGCGATGCGTCGTTCCCGCCCGACACATATTTTTTGACCTGTGCCGCAATGCCGCTCTTCGCGGCGACATCAAGTGCAAAATCCACGAACTCCCTGTCATAAACCGTCGAACGGTCCATCAGTGAAATAACCCCGCCGTCGCCGAGCTTTGCCACTCTCGAGCTCTCTGCGACGCCGTCGATATCAGCAACCGCAGTTGTCTCAAGCACGACCGCGAAATCCGGTCGTATCGTCTGCGCCGCCACCTGTGCGCCGGAAATTCCTATTTCCTCGCGCACCGTAAAGCAGAAATACAGCTCGAGCGCGGGAAAGTCTGCCGCGCCGTCTGCCTTTATGGCGCGCATGACCTCAATGAGGAGCGCGCATCCCAGTCTGTCGTCCACCGCCTTGGATTTTATCATACATTCGCCCGCACCGAACCTCGTGTAGTTCGGAGCAAACGTGCCGAAAGCGCCTATATCCAGATATTTCAGCGCTTCCTCACGCGAATCCACGCCGATATCGATATACATTTTATCGACAGGCGTTATCTTCTCTCTCTCCTCTTTTTTCTTATGGTGTATCGCCTTGGAGCAGATGACCCCGGGAATACGGTTTCTCTCGTCACCGAGCACAACGTGCCTGCCGCAGAGCACGGATGGGGAAATCCCACCGAGATTGGCGAACCTGAGGTATCCGTCCGCGCTTATTCCAGTAACCATGAATCCGACCTCATCCATGTGCGCGCAAAGCATCAGCTTTGCCCGTGCCTCGCCTGTTCCGGTGCGCATCCGCGCGACAATGTTTCCGAGGCGGTCGACCTCATAGGAATCGCACAGACCGTCTATCTGCGAGCAGATCAACGCCGCGACCTCACCTTCGCACCCCGAAGGTCCGAAAGCGTCGCAGAGCGCCTTTATCAGTTCGTTTGCGCAAAGTCCGTTCTTCATCGTCCGAACACCTCCGCTATTTTCTCCGAGCATACGAACGCTCCGACGAGAGCGGCAAGCTGTTCGGAATCGTCAAGGCTTATTATTTCGGTATATGTGTGCATATTCTTAAGCGGCAGTCCCACGTCCACGACTGGGATCCCCCTGCCGACGATATTCAGCGCCTCTGTATTGGTTCCGGTTGAAGCTGCCGCCGCAATTTTCTGATATTTTATACCGAGATTCTCGCAAAGAAGTATCGTCATGCGCGTGAGCTTTGCGTCCGTTATCGCCGACAGCGACACGGAAACACCCTCTCCCATCTTCACCGTCTCATATTCGGGAACGTCGGGGACACGCGCCAGATTGACATCGATCACCATTGCATAATCCGGCTCGAGTGCAAATGCCGCGGGAGCAACGCCGCCGGTTTTTGCCGTTTCCTCAAAGCAGGAGAAGAGCAGGTACACATCTCCCGCAAGCCGCCCCGGCTCGATGTCCGACAGCGCGCAGACTGCCGCCGCCGCGCACGCCTTATTGTCAAAGCTCTTGCCGGCAATACGCCTGCCGCACAGCTCCCTGTATTCGGGCGCAAAACCCACGGGCGTTCCGGGACGGACAATCCGCTCCAGCTCCTCCTTCGTGTATCCCGTATCCACAACGAGCGCCGACATTTCCTCTATTTTCTTTCCGTCATCCGCTTTTTTCAGGTGCGGCGGAGTGGAGGATATGACGCCGCGTATTGTTTTGTTGCCGTAGATCACGACCTCGCTTGCCTGAAGTATCGCGGGATCGATTCCCCCCGTTTGGGTTATTCCGAGAAATCCGCCGTCGCGCACGTCCGTAACGCACATCCCGATCTCATCAAAATGCGTATCTATGAGTATTTTTGCGGCGTTTTCTTTCCCGCATCTTCTGACAAAACAGTGATTGCCCACGTTATCCGTCAAATGCTCGTCAAAACTCTCTCCGATTACTTTGAATATCTCTTCCGAGCACTCGGATTCGTGCCCCGGAACCGACATAACCGAACAGAGCGCAACCGTCATATCGTGAATGTTCATATATCCAACCTTTCTCGGGGGAACTTTTTGAAAAAAGTTCCCCCGAACCCCTTCAAAAACTTTCAAACCAAGGCACACCGTACCGTAAATTTTACGTCATATTCCGCAATACAGCTGTCTCTTACACCTCACGGAACTTTTTGAAAAAAGTTCCCCCAAACCCCTTCAAAAACTTTCAGGTCCAAGCCCACAGTATATGCATCAAAGGTTTTGAAGATTCCCAAGGAACTTTTGCAAAAGTTCCTTGGGCGGGGTCGCGGGGCAGAGCCCCGCATTAACCCCACATACCCCCGCATACACTTAACTCCAGTATTTTTTATCGAGACTGCGGTACTGTATTGCCTCCGCGACATGCTTTGCGCCGATGACCTCGGCGCCGTCGAGGTCGGCGATCGTCCTTGCGACCCGCATGATACGGTCATGCCCCCTGACGGAAAGCCCGAGTCTGTCATATGCCGAGCGGAGCAGATCCGACGCCGCGCTGTCCGTCACACAATATTTTCTGATCGCCGCCGCATCAAGCTGTGCGTTGCAGAATATACCCGCGGCGTCCGCCATTCTTTTTGCGGCAAAATTCCGTGCTGCCACTACCCGCTCGCGTATCTGCGCCGAGCTTTCCGGCACGTCCGACGGGTTGTTTATCTCGTCGTATGTGAGAGAGGGCAGCTCTATCTGTATATCTATTCTGTCGAGCAAAGGCCCGCTTATTCTCGAAATATATCTTTTGACCTCCGACTGATTGCAGGTACACTTCCTCGTCGGATGCCCGAAATATCCGCACCTGCACGGGTTCATCGCCGCCACCAGCATAAACGAGCACGGATATGTAACTCTGCCGCTCGCCCTCGTTATCGTGACCCTCCTGTCCTCCAGCGGCTGACGCAGAGCGTCGGTCACAAGCTTCGGAAACTCCGGCAGCTCGTCAAGGAAGAGCACGCCGTTGTGGGCGAGCGATATCTCACCCGGCATGGGATTTGCGCCGCCGCCGACAAGGCTCACCGCGCTCATCGTATGGTGAGGTGAGCGGAATGGCCGTTCAGTAAGCAGAGACACGCCGTCGGGAAGAGTACCGGAAACCGAATGTATCTTTGTAGTCTGTATCGCTTCTTCAAAGGTCTCGGGCGGAAGTATCGTCGGAAGTCTCTTGGCAAGCATTGATTTTCCGGTACCCGGAGGTCCGATAAGCAGAATATTGTGTCCGCCTGCCGCCGCGATCTCCATAGCCCTTTTTGCCATGCTCTGCCCGCGAACATCGGAAAAATCGAGGGCAGACGCACCTGCGCCCACACCCGGTATGAACTCCTGTCGCCGCACCGGCTCGAGTCGACATACTCCGTTGAGATGCGCAACAAGACCCGCGATGTTCTCCACCGCGTAGACCGTTATCCCCTCTACCGCCGCTGCCTCGCGCGCATTTCCCGCAGGGACATAAAATTCCTTCATCCCCGCTTCTTTTGCCGCAATGCACATACAGAGCACACCGCGGATCGGGCGCAAAGCGCCCGAAAGCGAAAGCTCGCCCACAAAGCATTTATCGGAAAAGTCGACCTCGTGACGTATCACCCCGACGCACCGCAGAATACCCGAAAGTATAGGAACATCAAACGCCGAGCCCTCCTTTTTTCTGTCCGCAGGTGCGAGATTTACGGTCAGCGCCGTTTCCGGAAACGGAAAGCCGCTGTTTTCGCACGCGGTGCGCACCCGTTCCTTTGCCTCCTTTACCGCCGCATCGGGAAGTCCCACAAGCTCAAAGGACGGTATTTTTCTCTGTGAGTTGCACTCCACGCTGACGATAAAACCGTCTATTCCGAGCAGTCCTGCGCCGTAAACCGTCGATAACATAGCAAAAAATCCTTTACAGTATGATTATTATTGTCCCCTCACCGTCGGGTTTATTTACCGCCGAGGGAATTTTTCATGTAACTTATCTGCCTGCCGTCATCCCGAAGCGGTCATACAGATTTATGAGCTCCGTCCCGCGCTTCAGCGCATACGAACAGGTATACGCCGTTCCTCCCGAGGATGATGTGCAGAACGCAACGCAGAAATCGCTTCCGTCAACGAGCATGCGGTTTCGGTCGTGCATACAGGTAGGGGTATATTTCATATGCGCGTACCTCACGCTGTCCGCGCGCTCGAGTATGTAGTCGTATATTTTGCGGTAGCTTTCGTTCCAGCCGCGCGTCTGATCGCGGCAGGGCAGACAAAGCTCGAGCTTTATCTCCGGGGACGTCTTTTTTTTCTCGAGCACTTTCAGAGCACACAGTGTGTCAAAACCGACGGCGCCCCCTGCCCTGAAAACACGGACTCCGCGACACACAAGTGTATCCAACGTCTCCCCTATCAACGCGGGAAGCTTTATCATATATTCCGGAGCGATGCTCCTGTGTCCCGTAAAACAGCATATGCCCACCTTTTCCATAGTCACCTCAAGATCAGTAATGGGGCGCCGCCTCTGTAACGCGCCTTCGGAAACGGACGGCGTACCGCACCCCGCACCGCCGTCCGGCGATGCGGATATCCGTATATACAATTATACTATATTTTATATGAAAATGGAAGATATTAAAATAAATTATTTCTTTCGCGGGCGTACAGGCATAAAATTCCGGCACATTTTATAGACTTGTTGTGAAGATACAAATTTTCTGTCAATATCGGAGGTTATTTTCAAGATGAAGAAGAGAAAAATTTTATGTCTGTTTGCGGCAGCCGTACTGATTTTTGCAGCGGTGTTTACGGTGCTTCCCGCATCTGCGGCGCAGGAGACGGCGATCGTTTCCCCCGCGCTCTATATTCTTGCAAACGAGAACGGCATGGCGATGGCGGGGCTTCGCGGTCACGAAATTGCCTTTGAGAAGAATGACTTTGCCCGAGCTCTCAATATGTCGGGAGTGACGAGCATCACCGTAACCTCCGTGCCCGACGACGGCAAGCTTATCGTCGGGACGACGGTCGTCAACAAGGGTCAGAAGATAACGGGGAACAACATTGCTCTGATGAAATTCGTCGCCGACTCGTCAAACGTAACCGAGTCCTCCTTTACCTTCCGCGCAGACAACGCTCAATACGATGTGAAATGTACGCTTTATATGCTCGACCAGATCAACTATGCGCCGACATTGAGTCTCGCACCCGAGACCTCCCTCAACGTCGCCACACACAAGAACATCACCCTGTACGGAAAGCTTTCCGCGTATGACCCCGACGGGGACGACTGTATGATCGAGATCGTCTCCTACCCGAAGTCCGGGATCCTCATTCTCACCGACAAGTCCACGGGTGAATACACCTATACCCCCGGAGCGAATTACACCGGCAAGGATTCCTTCACCTACGTTGCGCGCGACAAATACGGAAATTACAGCGCCTCCTCAGAAGTCAGTCTGTCCGTAAACAAACCTTCCGCCGCGGTCAGCTTTTCCGATATGACTGATTCTCCCGCGCATAACGCCGCGCTTACCATGACAGAGGCGGGAATTATGAGCGGCACACAGGTCGGAGACGGGTATTATTTCTATCCGGCGCAGACGGTCAGCCGCGTTGAATTTCTCGTAATGGCGATGAAATCCGTGGGGATTGATAATGTCGCCGCCGCCGAGACCACCGTGTTCGCGGACGACGCCGACATTCCCTCCTCAATGAAGGGATATGTCAAAACCGCGTACGACCTCGGATATATCAAAGGCTCGTATGACGGAACGGAGCTTTGCTTCAGACCCGACGCGCCGATTACAAAGGCAGAGGCGGCGGTGATGGTCGGAAGAATGATAGATGCCGCCACCCCCACAGTGACCCCGACGTTCAGCGATGCGGACGATATTCCTTCCTGGGCGCGCAACTCCGTATATTCGCTCAACGCTCTCGGTATCCTTGAAGCACAGGGCACACAGATATCTTCCGCAAATGAGATGACCCGCGCCGATACCGCACGTATGCTCTGCGCGCTTATGCGAGTGGTAAAATAGATCCTCCGCATTATATAATCCCACGGAAAATATCATAATCTTCTTGTAATGTCGGCGACAAAATGTTATAATAAATAAAAGTAAAGTCGAAAGGGCGCCCGACAGACACCTGTATCGGGGTCTGCCGAGGCGCCCGTAAGGCTTCAGCCGCCGCACCTGCCCGCAATTCCGAAAACACTTTCAGTCGGATGCCGTGCGCGCTTTTTTACGGAGGCAAACATGGATTTCCTGATAGAACCCCGCTGCGACGGCATGAGCGTTTCGGAATTTCTCCGCCTTGAAACAGGTATGTCTAATGCGCAGATAAAACACATAAAATTCCTCGATAACGGGATCATGCTCGGAGACAGGCGCGTGACAGTCCGAGAAAGACTCCGCGCGGGCGAAACTCTTTCCGTTCTCAACGACGACTCCGACCGTGAGCAAAAAATAGTTCCGTCGGACATACCCGTAAACACGGTCTATGAGGACCCGGACGTAACGGTTCCGGACAAGCCGCCCATGATGCCTACTCATCCCTCTCACGGGCACTACGATGACACGCTTGCAAATGCCCTTGCTTTCAGATACAGAAACGACAGCTCCCCGTTTATATTTCGCCCCGTAAACAGGCTGGACCGCAACACCAGCGGGCTTGTCCTCGTGGCGAGAAACCGCCTGAGCGCCTCAAAGCTGTTTTTAAGCATGAGAAACGGTGAGATACACAAGGAATATATAGCCGTGCTCGACGGAATACCGTCAAAGAAACGCGGGGAAATCGAGACATATATGCGGCGGACCGCCCAAAGCATTATCGTTCGTGAGGTCTGCGGAGCCGAAGAGGGCGCCGACTACGCGCTGACGCGTTATCGGGTCCTGTGCATAAACGAGCGGGAGGGAATGTCCGTCGTAGCCGCGACCCCGGTTACGGGAAGAACTCATCAGCTACGGGTTCATTTTGCGCACATAGACTGTCCCATTACGGGGGACGATATGTACGGAAGCGCGAGCGAAGCGATAGGACGCCACGCGTTGCACGCCGCCCGTCTATCCTTTTCTCACCCGCGGACGGGCGAGCGGATCAATGCGGCCTCGCCTCTGTGGGCAGATATGCAAAAGCTTGTTGAGAAAAAATTCGACGGACTCGGTGAGATCGAAAAATTTTTCCGCTGCGAAGCGGCAAACGGGAGCCTGAACGAAAATGGATAACGAAAAGCAGATCGGCACAGAAGATACAGACACCGACAACAATATAAGTGTCAAGGAAAAAGAAAACAAAGAAAAAAATCCGGGAACCGCGAAAAGCGGGCGCGGAGGTTTTCCGGCGTTTCTTTCCTCCCTGCCCCGATATGCGAAAATTTTTTACGCACTTGCCCTGCTCTGTGCTCTGCTTATGACGGGTTTCGCATTAAGTGAGAGCTTTGCTGATCTCTTCAACCGCCGTGTAAGCTCGCTCCTGCGCGCCGCTCTCGCGTATCTCACTGGTTGGATCCCCTTCTCTTTTGCCGAGTATTTTGTGATCCTGCTTCCCGTTATCCTCGTCTTTCTTGTACGTATCGCAATAAAAAACAATTCGGATTCGTGGAAGGATGTAGCTGTCTACTGCACCTCCATGATATCGGTACTTGCGCTGCTCTTCTCGGTTTTCACCATCGGGTTTGCCCCCGGATATCACGGCTCGACCCTCGACAAAAAGCTTGGTATTGAGCGCGCCGACGTAAGCGCGCAAGAGCTTTACGACACGGCGCAGATACTGACAGAGGGAATTAACCGTGAGATCCCCGAGATAATTTTTATCAAAGAGGGCTTCTCGGTCATGCCGTACGATTTCGGGGAAATGAACGACAAGCTCATCGAGGCGTTCGATAAGGCGTGCGACAAATATGACTTTCTGCAAAGGCTTGACAGCAACCTCAAAACAGTAATGTTGAGCAAGCCCATGTCATATACTCATATAACGGGCGTGTACACATTTTTCACGGGAGAGGCAAATATAAACGTCGATTTTCCCGATTACACCATTCCCTACACCGCAGCGCACGAGCTCGCCCACCAGCGCGGTATCGCACGCGAGGATGAGGCTAATTTCATGGCGTTTCTCGTGTGCATGGAGTCGGATGATCACTATATCCGTTACAGCGCATATCTGAGTCTGTACGAATACGTCGCCTCGGCACTCCACAGCGCGGACAGTACGCTTTACCAAAAAGTTTATTCACATCTGGATGATGAGGCAAAATACGAAATGAAGGCATACTCGGAGTTTTTTGAACAGTACCGCGACTCTGTTGCAAGCAATGTCTCCGAGAGCGTCAACGACACCTTTCTCCAGATCCAGGGAACTCCCGGAAGCGTAAGCTACGGCATGGTAGTCGATCTCGCGGTGGCATATTACAAACATTATTGATCCGACGGCGTATTTCGCTTAACAGTTTTTATATAACCCGAATATGATTTTATTGCGGGGTTCCCGACAGAGCGGCTCATTTGCCGCCGTCCTCACGCCCCGACCGTTTTCGGTACGCCCGTTCCACTTCTCGGGCGACCTACCCTCGTCCAATTCTGATAAGGCATGGTCACAACAATGAAATTGATTAAAGTTCGCGGCGGCGAAAAGCTATACGGCGACGTATATATGAGCGGCATGAAAAACTCGGCTCTTCCTATCATCTTCGCAAGTATTCTTACGGGTGACAAGTGTATAATCGAGAATGTCCCCGATGTGAGCGATATCGCGCTCTCATTTGAAATTCTGCAACTGCTCGGAGCAAAAGTATCATATGACGCGGACAGCTGCGTTGCGGTTATCGACACCGCGCCGCTCGACAAAAACATCGCAACATATGACATAGTCAGCCGCATGAGAGGCTCAACGTATCTTATCGGCGCTCTGCTGGGCAGGTTCAAAGCGTCCCATGTGGGCTGGCCCGGCGGATGTGATTTCGGGACCCGCCCGATAGATCAGCATATAAAAGGCTTTGAGGCGCTCGGCGCGCGCGTATCCTTCAGTGAGGGATATATAAACGCCGTAGCAGACGGGGGGCTTGTCGGCTCAAACGTCTATTTCGACGTTCAGTCTGTGGGCGCCACCGTCAATATTATGATCGCCGCGGTACTTGCTTCGGGAACAACGGTTATCGAAAACGCGGCGCGCGAACCCCATATCGTTGACCTTGCAAACTTTTTCAATACCTGCGGCGCCGACATCACGGGCGCCGGCACAAGCACCGTGAAAATTAACGGAGTAAAGTCGCTTCACGGCTGTACATATTCCCTGCTTCCCGATATGATCGAGGCGGGCACCTTTATGGTCGCCGCCGCAGCAGCAGGAGGGCAGGTCAATGTCCATAACGTCATTCCGAAGCACGTCGAAACGGTGACGGCGAAGCTGTGCGAGATGGGGATCGAACTTGACGTTCACGACGATTACATCACCGTGCGCTCCGACCGACGCTTCCGTGCCGCCGCGGTTACTACTCTACCCTACCCGGGCTTTCCCACCGATATGCACCCGCAGTTCGGAGCGCTTATGTCACTTGCGGACGGAGTAAGCTCGATTACCGAAAACGTCTGGGAAAACAGATTCAAGTACCTCGACGAGCTGAAAAAAATGGGTGCAGAAGTCGATATCCTTAAAAACAAAGCGATATTCAGCGGTCAGGCGCACCTCAAAGGCGCAAAAATAAATGCCGTCGACCTCCGTGCAGGTGCGGCACTCATAATCGCCGCCCTCGCCGCCGACGGGACCTCCTGTATCTCCGGCGTTGAATCCATCGAGCGCGGTTACTTCGATATCGTTGGTAAACTCCGCTCCATCGGCGCGGATATTGAATATGAAGTATTATAATTTTTTATGCGGGGAAAACTTTTCGAAAAAAGTTTTCCCCGCACCCCTTTCAAAAGCTTTCAAACCTGTTATAATTTATCCAA
>JBJDZF010000366.1:0-2330 GCA_051867855.1 Eubacteriales bacterium | reverse complement strand
ACTATATGGCGATTAAATTATTATTTATTTATTCTTTTCTTCGGGGTCGCAATGCGATTGAATATTGCCCCCATGATAAGTGATATGGCAAATGCCATGCCGAAGAAGAGAAAATATCTGATACAGAATGAGCTGTTTATATACCAATCAAGTGTCTGAAGTGTGCGTTCGAGAAGGATAAATGTTGATATATGAAACACATAGTCCGGCAAGATAATCAAACAGATCGTAGAATTACAACAGATATGTTACTTTACTAAAAAGTATGGCAATCGGGAGGCGGATATGTTGATTCATATATGGCAAAAGGGTGGGAAATATGCGGACGCGTGTTTTAACGCGCGTCCGTTTTTCTGCTTTCCAATATCATTTCACGCAGGGCGTCGAGCGCGTCGCCGAGCCCCCCCACAGCGTCAATGATCCCACATTTCACCGCTTCGTCTCCGTCTATTATCGAGCCTACGTCCGTGGCTATTTCATCGGGGCGCATCATCAGCTCGTTTATTTTTTCGGGTTCGGCTTTTGAATGGTCACAGATGAATTTTACTATTCTTCTCTGCATTTCCTGAAAATAACGGAAGGTCTGGGGTACGCCTACCACAAGTCCGTTTATCCTGACCGGATGTATCGTCATAGTTGCGGATGGGACTATGAAGGATTTCTTTGCAGACGTTGCAAGCGGAACACCTATCGAATGCCCGCCGCCGAGGACGAGCGATACGGAGGGCTTTGACATGGAGGCGATCATCTCCGAAATGGCAAGCCCCGCCTCGACGTCACCGCCCATGGTGTTCAGTACTATCAGCAGACCGTCTATCTCCTCGCTCTCTTCAATGGCGACGAGAAGGGGAATAATATGCTCATATTTTGTTGCCTTTTGCGTTTCGGGCAGAATGTAGTGCCCCTCGATCTGTCCGATTATCGAAAGACAGTGAATGACCCCATCTGAGTTTTTTGTTATCACGGAGCCGTTTTTTATTATATCGTCAAGCCTGTCCTCATCGCAGTTCCCATTTGCATTATTCTTTTTCGTGGCTTCGTCTGACATATTTTACCGTCCTTTTCAAAATTTATTACCGTATATTATTATATTATTAACACTTTTGTGAGAAATTAATATTTACAAGGAAATTAAATTGTGTTATAATAGTGCCCGTGGTGTGCGTATGGTACGGATGTCCGCATATGGGCGCGGAGAGGCTTCCGCTGTGCCGTGTGTTCCGGCTCTTTGCCTGCATTCCTTCCGGTCTTTTGAAAAAACATCGCGTTGATTTCGGATCTCAAATTTTTTAATTTTATTTTCGGAGAGGTTTAACTATGTCAAACACTTTTATGGTTGAAACGTCCGCAAGGCACGTACACCTTACTTCGGAAGCCGTCGAGATTCTCTTCGGCAAGGGTCATGAACTGACTAACAAAAAAGATCTCAGCCAGCCCGGGCAGTTTGCCTGTGAGGAGAAAGTTACCGTTATAGGACCCAAAGGCTCGCTTAAAGCAAGCGTTCTCGGTCCGGTGCGCTCCGCAAATCAGGTGGAGCTCTCGCTCACCGATGCCCGTACAATAGGAGTTGCGGCTCTCGTTCGCGAGTCCGGTGATATCGAGGGCACAAACGGTTGCACAATTGAAGGTCCCTGCGGATCGATCGTTCTTGACAAAGGCGTTATCGCCGCTAAGCGTCATATACATATGACTACCGAGGATGCGAAAAAATTCGGAGTATCCGATAAGGACGTTGTAAGCGTCAGAGTCGATACCGCCGAGCGCCCGACTGTTTTCGGAGGGGTCGTCGTCAGAGTAAGCGATAAGTTCGCGCTCGCCATGCATATAGATACGGACGAGTCGAATGCTGCCTGCGCTTTCGGCGCCGTATACGGCGAAATCGTAAAATAAACGGATCGTAAAAAATAATAAAGGAGATATACATATGAGCAAAGAATTTTCCTGCGAGTACGCAATGAGCTCCGAAGTGGCGGCAATGTGTACGGTCGCAAAGGGTCCGGATCACGGCCCCGCTCCCATACCGGAAGAAGGTAAATGGGTTCAGGCAAAACAGATTACAGACATTTCCGCTTACACGCACGGCATAGGCTGGTGCGCTCCCCAGCAGGGAGCCTGCAAGCTCTCGCTGAACGTGAAAAACGGAGTGATCGAAGAAGCGCTTGTCGAGACTGTCGGTTGCTCGGGTATGACCCACTCCGCGGCTATGGCTGCCGAGATTCTTCCCGGCAAGACCATACTTGAAGCGCTCAACACCGACCTTGTATGCGACGCTATCAACACGGCTATGAGAGAGCTTTTCCTCCAGATCGTTTACGGCCGTTCGCAGTCCG
>JBJDZF010000365.1:0-2336 GCA_051867855.1 Eubacteriales bacterium | reverse complement strand
AACTGGTAGCCTCCGTAACAGGGGAATATCCGAAGGAGATCATCTTCGCATCCGGTGCCTCCAAGAGCCCGCTCTGGTGCCAGATCGTATCCGATGTACTCAATATTCCCGTACATGTTCCGAAGGTAAAAGAAGCAACTGCTCTCGGTGCCGCTATCCTCGCCGGAAAAGGCGTCGGCATCTACTCCGACATTACCGAAACCGTCAAGAAAGTTGTCAAGATCGAAAAGACCTACTATCCCAATGCGGAGAACGCAAAGGTTTACGACGGCTTATATGACACATGGCGTAAGGTTTATGCCGCACAGCTTGCTCTTGCCGATCAGAATCTCACGAAAAATATGTGGTCTGCACCCGGTGTCTAAAACCACAATTTTATAAAAGCTATTTATTAAGGAGGATAATTATGTTTATCATTGATGAAAAAGACAGAGAATACCGCTTTGGTGACAGCGGTCCCAAATATCTGATGAAAGGACCCCGCTCCAACTTTGCCATCGTACAGTTCCAGGCAGGACAGGATTTCAAAGCGCACTATCATAATATTATGGAGGAGAACTTCTATATTCTGGAAGGAAAAGTAGACATTGAGGTGGACGGTGTAGTCAACACACTCACTCAGGGACAGATGATCCATATCGAGCCCAAGGAAGTTCACTATGTGATCAACCGCTATGACGCTCCCGTTAAAATGGTTTCCACACTCGCTCCGTTCCAGGAGGTTGACAAAGTAGAGGTAGATTAAACTATGCAGCAGATCATCCCGGTACTTGAGATGGTACTGCCGGTGATCGTCATGCTCTTCCTCGGTTACCTCTGTCGTGTGAAAAATCTGGTCACCAAGGAAGGGCTTGCCGGTATCAAGAGTGTCATTTCCAATATCACTCTCCCGGTCGTGCTTTTCAAAGCGTTTTACACCACCGACTATTCCCTGCGGAGTGTACTCGGCTTTGTGATCATCTTCACAAGCTGTATTCTTGCACTACTTGCAGGCTATGCACTGAACCGGTTCGTGGCACAGTCAAAGCTGATGCCCTACCTGCTGTCCGGCTTTGAAGTCGGCATGCTCGGTTACGCATTGTATGGACTTTTGGCAGGGACGGACAAGCTCTCATATATGGCTTCCGTGGACCTCGGTCAGGTTCTCTTCGTCTATACGGTATACTTGACATTGTTAAAAAATGCAACCGGTCAGAAAACAGACGTCAAGGGGATTCTGCTCAGCATGATCAAAAATCCCGCGTTCCAGGGTGTTGCTATCGGCATCATCGTCGGAATCACAGGTCTCGGCGGTTTCATCAGCGCTTCCCCTGTGGGCGGCATTTTTGAGGAAGTTATCGAAATGATCACGCTTCCCACGGCAGGCATGATCCTGATCATTGTGGGCTACGAGCTGTCCATGCGGCGTGACCTGATCGGTCCCGTTGTCAAGACGATCGCCTTCCGTGTTGCCGTCATGGCTGTGCTTCTGTGTGTTTCAGCCTTTATCATGTTCAGCATTCTGCCCTTTGACAAGAACCTGTTTATGGCAATGGTACTGTTATTCTCCCTGCCGGCTCCGTTCATCATCCCGCTGTACGCGGACGTGGAGTCCGAGGGCGTCTACATTTCCACGACCTTGTCCATGAACACTCTGGTTACTATTTTTATCTTTATTCTTTTATCTGTGTATACTTTAAGCTGATTCAGTCCTCCCTGATTGTGATTGGTTTTTAAAGTATAAAAAGCAAAAAGCACTTTGCTGCGGCTAATCAACCGTTCAAGGTGCTTTTTCCATTATGCTCCGAAATCGGGATGACGAACGCAGATTCAGTTTAACCAACCGCTGCTATGGGATGGGCAAAATCCCCAGCAGAAAGAAACCCAGCTCACTTCTCTCGCATTATCTGTATTTGTTTTGCAACCTCAAGGCGGAGTTCTTCATATCATACAGATCAAATTTGTACTTTTCTCTCTTTCTCATAATCGTGTCCCGAATCTGATTTACAATTTTGATTATACAACGTTCCTGTAATTCAGATTCTACAATATCTGTGTGACACATTATGTCATTCTCACCCAATATCATGTCAGGCGGATGATACCTCACTTTTTATACTCCAGGAATGGTACCATATATACCGGCATATAGTTAATACCGTTTTCCCACCGATAATCCTTTGTATGAAAAACGTATTTATCTCTTACCCGGCTGCTAAACTTGTCACAGAATGCATCTAATGATTTGTGACCTCTGTAATTTCCGGACTTCACTTCAATTGGGTATACTTTGTCACCCACCGAAATCAAAAAATCAATTTCATACAAATGATTTGAGGTATCGCTCTTCATCGTAT
>JBJDZF010000364.1:0-2346 GCA_051867855.1 Eubacteriales bacterium | reverse complement strand
TGGGTCCCATTTTGAGAGCAATTTGGGCGTGAAAAAGATGTACTTCACTTTAAGACATGCAAAACTTTCACGCTAATTCCTCGTTTTATTTGGGGTGGTTTTTGCGGAGGGAAACTTCTTAAAAGAAGTTTCCCTCCGCACCTCCTTTCAAGAACTTCAAACATTAATAGCTTATAACAGGTTCAAAGCTTTTGAAAGGGGCGCGGGGGAAAGCTTTTCTTCCGAAAAGTTTCCCCGCATAAACTTTGGCCATTTTTTTGCGGAGGGAAACTTCTTAAAAGAGGTTTCCCTCCGCACCTCCTTTCAAGAACTTCAAACATTAGTAAGCTATAATAGGTTCAAATCTTTTGAAAGGGGCGCGGGGGAAAGCTTTTCTTCCAAAAAGTTTCCCCGCATAAACTTTGGCCATTTTTTTGCGGAGGGAAACTTCTTAAAAGAGGTTTCCCTCCGCACCTCCTTTCAAGAACTTCAAACATTAGTAAGCTATAACAGGTTCAAAGCTTTTGAAAGGGGCGCGGGGGAAAGCTTTTCTCCCAAAAAGTTTCCCCCGCAAAATCATCATAATATTTTATACTGCGTGCCTTGCGGGGTGTCGATAAGCGTGACGCCCTTATCCGAAAGATAATTTCTGATTTCGTCCGCTCTCGCGTAGTTTTTCGCGGCTTTTGCCGCTTTGCGTTCGGCGATCAGCGCTTCGATCTCCGCGACAAACGGATCGTCGGATGTCGCGGTGGTTTCTGCGGTGTTTTTCTT
Source organism: Eubacteriales bacterium (assembly GCA_051867855.1). GTDB lineage: Bacteria > Bacillota > Clostridia > Oscillospirales > CAG-272 > HGM12713. Next base: position 1,593 of record JBJDZF010000364.1, on the reverse strand, counting down.
AAGCGCTTCCTTTGCCTTTTCTATCAGGTTGAGAGAAAGAACGGAATCGAATTCACCGATAAGCGCGAGCTTGGTTGCGGGTGTTGTGTCTGCTTTGAGGACGTCGTACAGCGCCGTAATTGCCAGGGAAGTGTTCAGGTCGTTGTCAAGCGCGGCCTTAAAACTCTCTTTGAGGCGATTTTGCTCTTCACAGTCTATGACGCCGGGATCCCCGTCCATAAGGGCGGATATCCTTTGTATGAGTTTATTGAACGACGCTGCGGCATTATCGAGATTCTCATAGGAGAAGAGAAGGGATTTTCTGTAATGCGATTGCAGGCAGAAGAAACGGTATACAAGCGGGTCATAGCCCTTTGACTGAAGCAGTGATACGGTCAGAAATTCTCCGCTGCTCTTGCTCATCTTTCCTCCCGCAGTATTGAGATGGTGTACATGAAACCAGTAATGGCACCAGTCGTGTCCGAGAAATGCCTCGCTCTGGGCAATTTCATTTGTATGGTGTGGGAAAGCGTTGTCTATTCCGCCGCAGTGGATATCGAGATATTCTCCGAGAAATTTCATGCTGATGCAGGAACACTCAATATGCCATCCGGGGTACCCTACGCCCCACGGGCTATCCCATTTAAGCTCCTGGTCGTCGAATTTGGATTTGGTAAACCAAAGGACAAAATCGGCTTTATTGCGCTTGTTTTCGTCGCCCTCGACTCCCTCACGGACTCCGACCGCGAGATCCTCTTCCTTGAAATCGTTGAAGACGTAATATTGTTTGAGCTTTGAGGTGTCAAAGTAGATATTTCCTCCCGCAGCGTACGCATATCCCTTTTCAAGCAGTGAAGAGATCACGGATATGAAATCCGTGATACATCCCGTTGCCGGAGCGACTACGTCGGGGGTTTTTATATTGAGTTTTTTGCAATCGTCAAAGAAAGCATCCGTGTAAAATTTTGCAATTTCCATCACGGTTTTATGCTCGCGTTTTGCTCCCTTCAGCATCTTATCCTCACCTGTGTCGGCATCGCTTGTGAGATGGCCGACATCGGTGATATTCATGACGCGTTTTACGTCATATCCGTTGTACCGCAGATATTTTTCGAGAATATCCTCCATGATATAACTGCGAAGGTTGCCTATATGAGCAAAATGGTATACCGTGGGGCCGCAGGTGTACATGGCGACTTTACCGGGAATACGCGGTACAAATTCTTCTTTGGTTCTTGTGAGCGAGTTGTACAAAAGCATATATTTTAAAAATCCTCCGAGGAGATAATGTTATTTTTTCGCACTGATCTTTGCGAGTTCATCCTCGAGTGCGTTAAGCCTTGCTTCAAGCCGTCTTATTTCCTGTGCCACCGGGTCGGGAATATGCACCTGGTCAAGATCGTTGACTCTTTCGCCTTCGCGGCGGACGACCTTTGCGGGGATACCGACGGCAGTGCAGTTTTCGGGAATCTCCTCAAGAACAACGGCGTTTGCGGCTATTTTTGAATTGTTGCCTATTTTGAACGGACCGAGAACTTTTGCGCCGGCTCCGACAAGCACATTGTCGCCGAGTGTCGGGTGCCGTTTACCGACATCCTTTCCGGTTCCGCCGAG
>JBJDZF010000363.1:0-2361 GCA_051867855.1 Eubacteriales bacterium | reverse complement strand
CGAACATCGTCACGAATTATATCACGGACATCCTCGGAAAGGAGCTGAAGCCATGGCAAAGAGAAGAAAATCAGGCGAAGGAACGTTAACCAAGCGCAAGGATGGACGTTGGGAAGCGCGTGTGGTGGTTGGTTATGATGAAAATGGCAGGCCGAAGACAAAAAATGTGACCTCCGTATCAAAAGCAAAATGTCTTGAAAAGCTCGAAGAGCTCAGAGCCGAGCTTGGTACGGTGACCAAGAAATGCAAGCCCGACATGTTATTCGGTGAGTGGATGGACTTCTGGTATCAGACCTATTGCAAGAACACGCTGAAGGAATCCACGCAGACCACCTACGAGCAACGCATCTACAAGCAGATCATTCCGAAGATCGGTCATGTTCCGCTGAACCAGCTCAATGCCGGCACACTGGAGAAGTACTACGCACAGCTCAAGGCAAACGGCAGGTTGGTCAAGCGGGAGATCTACGGAACAGGACTTTCAAACTCGGTTATCCGGAGCATTCACGCCCATTGCAGAGCCGCACTTGAAAAGGCGGTCGAGGAAAAGCTCATTCGTCAGAACCCTGCGATCGGATGCAAGCTACCACCAAAGAAAACACCCGAAGTGAAAATACTCACACCCGAAGCCATGCAAAAGCTCCTGTACCAAGCCCAGATCGAGGGCTTCTACGAGATGTTCATGCTCGACCTTGCCACAGGACTCCGCCGTGGTGAGATCGTTGGTCTTCAATGGAAGGATATCAGCTTCGAAACCGGAGAGCTCTCGGTCACCAAGCAGGTGCGATATGTGAAAAAGAAATTGGTCATCGAACCGCCCAAGACCAAGGCTTCCGAGCGAAGCATCATACTCCCTCCGCCCGTGCTCGAAATGCTTAAGGAGTATCGGAAGACGGTCAATTCAATATGGCTGTTCCCATCGCCCGTGAAGGACGAGGACGTGCCGAGAGATCCATCCGCATGCCGAAAGGCTCTTGCCAGGATCCTCAAGCACGCCGGATGCGAGCACGTGCCGTTCCACGCCATGCGCCACACTTTCGCTTCCAATGCCTTCCACTACGGCATGGATGTCAAGACCTTGGCAAGTACCATAGGTCACGAAAGCGTAGAAACGACATTGAACGTATATGCGCACAGCTCCGAGCAGATGAAACGAGATGCAGCCAAGAAGATTGACGAAGCAATCGGCACGGTTCTCGGCGCGGACGTGAGCGATTCTTACGCCTCCTGTGACGATGAAAACGTCGCGACAGAAGAACCCGCCAACGGTTCATATCAGCCGAAAGCGACGGTGTTTGAGCCATATAAAGGCAAGAAGCGCAAGCCCGGCACGGGCTATGTCAAACAACTTTCCGCCAACTGCTGGCAAGGAAGATATACACCGACAGTTAACGGAAAACGCATCGCACGAAACGTTTACGCCCCCACAGAAGAAGAGTGCGAGATCAAGCTCGCGGAGCTGATTCGGGAAATGAAAGCGGAGTTTGGAATTAGGTAAGGTCTGCAAACCATAGATCACCGGTAAGGATTTCTTGTCGGTGGTCTATTCCTTGTTTGTGTAAAATAAAAAACTTGCCCTTCACGCTGACAATGAATGAACAAGTCAGCGTAAAAGGCAAGGAAATCAAGTTACATTTCTAAACTGTCAAGTTTGAGGAGAAAATCATAAATGCTCATAACAAGGTAGCCTTTTTCGTTAGTCCAAGGTTTGATAATATCGCCGACGATAATGATTTTCTTAAACGAATCATTGATGTGATCGAGAGAAGCGGTCTCCTGTTCCATCTTTTCTCTATCGGGAATGGCGAAAGCGGATTGGATATAATATCTTTTACTTCCGAGATTGCAGACGAAGTCTACCTCCGAGTGAATGGTAGTACGCTTACCGTCAGCAGTCTTACCACTGTAATTTACAATGCCGACGTCAACATTGTATCCGCGAATCAAAAGTTCATTATAAATGATGTTCTCCATAATGTGAGTGCGCTCTTGCTGGCGGAAATTAAGTGCAGCATTACGTAGACCAATATCGGTGAAATAATATTTGAATGGACTTGCAATATACTTACGTCCTTTGATATCGTATCGTTCTGCACGGTTGATAATAAAAGCGTTGATTAAATAGGTAATATAATTGGATACGGTAACATCAGTGGTATCGATCTGTGAACTCTTAAAGGTATTGGCAAGCTTGGGGGGATTGGTCAGTGAACCAATCGCAGATGCTAAGATCTCAACGAGAGTATCCATTACTACATCGCCTTGAATATGATGGCGTTCTACAACGTCCTTGATATAAGTTTCGCTGAGGTTATCGCGAAGATATTTGGATTTGTCAGCGTCACGCTTTTTGGTTAAGAT
>JBJDZF010000362.1:0-2370 GCA_051867855.1 Eubacteriales bacterium | reverse complement strand
AGAGAATTGTATTTTGACAACAACAATCTGTCCGATATATCTTTGCTTAGTCAAACACCTATGCTCACGATTCTCACTTTGTCTAACAACAACATTGAAAGTGATGATATTGCAGTTTTGGCTGACAAAGTATACTTGACATATCTGTCTTTGAATAACAATAGTATTTCTGATATTTCTGCGCTAAGTAAACTTACCGCCCTTACTGAATTGAGATTGCAGTGCAACAATATCAGCGACATTACTGCATTGAAGAATATGACCTCAATGACAAAACTATATTTGGGAGAAAACAAAGTTATCAATATAGATAGCCTTAAAAATCTGACTCTTATAGAGGTTTTGTATCTCAATAATAATGCGGGTATTACTGATATTTCTCCTCTTATAGGCATGACAGCTATGAAGATCCTGAATGTTTCAAATTGCTCTATTAACCAAATTATTGATCTTCGGAATATGAGTAATTTGATGGAACTCTACGCAGAGAATAACGAAATCACGGGATTTTCAGTTCTTTCTAAATTTACCTCTATGGAAAAACTGCTTCTTGCAGGAAATGAAAGAAGTGGACAACCGCTTGAATGGAACGAGTATCTTGGCGGCATGGCTAATTTGAAGGTGCTTACACTTTCTGGGTTGGATGTGTGCGACTTGTCCTTCTTAGTAAAGACAACAACCGATTCTTCTACTCAAACAACGATAACGACGGTTATGCCCATTGAAAGATTGGAAATTGCCAATTGTTCAATTAAGTCAACTTATGATGGTAAAGATGGTTCCGTAGATAATATGGAAATGATAAAAAAGTTGGAACTGACGCTAAAGTATCTTGACATTAGCAGCAACCCAATTGACACAAATATTGATTATCTTGGATTCTTAAGTAGCCTTGAATTGTTATATGCTGATAATATTAGCATTGGCGATGCTATCGTTGGAGTAATGGCGAACTCACAGTCTATGAAGTATCTGTCGCTTGAAAACTGTAACATCTCCGATATGTATAACATTTCAAGCAAGCCTTGGTTGTCAAATTCGAGAAAATATGTATTTGTTGACCTCGCGCAAAATCCGATTGCAGGATTTGATTTTACCTTTGTGGAAAATAGTGCTACCAATTTGCAATATCTATATTTAGATACCACGGCAGAAGGTGCAATTCTCACTTCTAACTCCGAGCTTGAAAACAATGTATTGATTTACTTGTCACTTGCCGGATTTAAGATGGATAGCATTGAGTTGCTTCCGAATATGGAAAATCTCACGGTGTTGAATATCTCTAACACAAAAATTTTTGATCTGTTCGGCGCTGAAAATGATGGTTATTATAATGAATCTATTGCCCGCTTTGAACACGTCAAATACCTTGATATTGGCGGAAATGATGGCATTTTCACTCAATCCAATCTTAATCTCTTGTATGATACGTTTGGTGATAGTGATGCTATCGTTTATCTGTACGAAGATCATAGTAAGATTGGTTTTGACGCGGCAAGAGAGGCAGAAATTATTCGTAGCTTCGTTACCGATATTCCTGCGATGGCAGAACAGGATCGTGCTAAGATACATTCCTTCTACGAGAATCCGTACACCTTACAGGGTGAAGTGCAAGAATATGCCCTCGCTTGGGACATTGACGAAAACGGTTGGTTTGTCGTAGAAGATAACGTATTTGCTGTTTCTAACTGGGATATGCGCGAGAATCATACGCTGACGCTTACAGCACCGTTAGATGTATATGTAAACGATGACACAGTTGAGAGCATGACTTTTGCCGTTTATGTGGCACCCAGCCCCTATACCGTGATCAAATACGCAAACACGGCAAAGGGTGAGAATACGGACGTTGTCAGCACTGAAACACGTTATTTCAACGTTGGCTGGGATAACGAGCTTACAGTTGTTGAAAGCGAGGACTATGATTTTGCGGGCTGGTATACTGCACTTTACGGCGCGGGTACAAAGCTTGAAAAGGGCCATGTGTATCACAAAGTAGATGCCAATGGCAATGTGCCCGATTTGGTATGCTACGCAAAGTGGATGTACAATGTTGCTTACGATCTCAGCGGCGGTAATTGGACGGTCACTGCCCCCCGAACCACTTATGTTTCCAATGAGTGGATTTCGCTTCCTGCGGAGACGACACTCGAAAAATCAGGGTATACATTTGGCGGATGGAACATCGGAGAAGTTGCGTATGGGAAGACCGGAACAGTAGAGACATTTGGACATACAACGCTTTCTGCCATGTGGACAAGCAATCCTTTTAACGTAATCGTTTTCGACGGCAACGAGATTCGCACAAAATTTGCGTCTGAATATGATGCTACATTCGATTTTATAGCCATGAATAGTGCAAAAACAGGC
>JBJDZF010000361.1:0-2389 GCA_051867855.1 Eubacteriales bacterium | reverse complement strand
GTATTTAGAAGATTGATATAAAAAATACATTTCGTTGGTTCGAATCTGTCTACAGACCCGAAAAGCCCGAAATGCATCTACAAAATTTCGAAAAACTTTAGAGTCGAAAAAAAAAGGAGAAATCTCTCGAAATCTCCGTTTTCTGCCCTGCGGCGTGCCAAAGTGCCGTTTTTATACTGTTGTATCATAATCCGTTATATTTTCAAGTGAAATATTCGGCTACCGCCGAATGTGAAATAATTTCCTTGCGGAAATTGTGAAATATCTCACGCCGCCTTCGGCTCTGTTCGATGTGAAATGAAATAAATCCCCCTCACGCGCCGCAGCGCATTTCACACGCGAAGCGTATTTCACGCACGAAGTGCATTTCACAAATCCCGCAAGGGATTTATTTCACAGAAAAAAGCACTTGCTTACGCAAGTGCTTTTTTCTGTGATGTGACTACGATTTAGATGCAATGTTTTTCGCACGAGGGTAGACTATTCCCTTGGCAATGATGGGCGGTGCACTTGACCGCTGTCTTCCGGGGCGCAACACCATGCTTGCAAACGAAGTCCTATGTATGCCTCTCGTTGAGAGCAGACAAGCGGTTATTCACGACGGCGGATTATTATTTCTTCAAAACCACATATGTCGTAGGCATTTCAAGCGGATGCCATGCGAGGCTCAAAAATTGTCTTTCAATGAGAATCGTCGCGGGAATGCATACTGCATTTACAAAGTTATCCTTAGTAGCAATTCCTGCAACTTGGTCTTGCAAATGTTTGGGTGTATGCGAACTTAAAATTGTTGCGGCAGTTTTATCCATCTCTCGTACAATTGATGCAAGTTCAGCGGATATAAATCCATTTACGGTATTGATAATTGCCTTGTATTGTTCTGCCGTGTAAACCGGAACAGTTGCTCTATATGTTTCGTTCTCCTTGATAACATATCCCTTTTTTATCATTTCCGCAATGGCTTCAAGATCATATTCGCTTAGTGTCATTTTTTCTTTACGGCAAATATCGCAGAAAATGTTGATATAACGTTCGTTTCCATAAAAATCTTTATGGTCGCCCTTGCCCTTGCCGTCTTTCCAATAGTCAAAAAAGTATAAACTGTTTCCGTGTTTATCGTCTACACCGCAATAAGAGAATATGTGCTTTTCATTCAGCTTTTCTATACACCAAAGGTATGCTGATTCACCCCATCCCGTTTTAGGCGCATCTGTTGTGCCACCGCAATCCACACCTCTGATCATTCTGAAAAGGATAGTAGCAAACTGCCAACGCAATGTATTTTCCGAAAAATCATGACCTACGAAACCAAGCTGTTTATATTCATATATCTTATCGTTAATGAAAGCCTCCATTTTATCAGCAATCTGTTCATGATATTTTGTAACAGCACTTTCAATTTCGTCGGCACACTCGGATGTTATAACAATTACATTTGCTTTGTAGTGTTTTCCTTCTCTGATTATGATTTGTCTATCTTCAAGTGCCTTGATCTCATCATCAAGATAAGGAAGCGGGATACCGGTTTCGAGACTGATTTGCTGGACGGTAAGTGCATCATTATAGCAAGCGCTAACAATATTCTGCCTGATCTTACTCTGCATAAACTGCCAAAATTGGTTAGGTCCTTGACCGCTATACATCGGGATTAACGTTTTCGGATTATAACTGAGTTCTCCAAGATTTCTTTCCATATTCATTCCTTCTTTCAGTATTTTTCTTGATTTGAATAGCAGATACTTCACCATGCTTTCGGAAATAGCGAGCGCAGATGAAATTTCGGAACAAGAACTCCCCTCGATATAATACAAAATCGTCGCCTTACGATACTTTTCTGATAGCAAGGTCAGTTCACGGCGAAGAAGATATATGTCCCCTATGCTATCTTCCGCGAAATCATCCTCCGACGCGATATCTTCCGTTAATTCACAGGTGTTATTTTTCAACTTTTTTCTGTACCATTGCTTATAAACATTTCCTGCAACGCCCCACATAAATGCGTAAAAGGCATTGTCATCGCGAATATTTGCAGCCGACTTAATTAGCTCATACAAAATGTCTTGTGACAGATCTTCAGCTTCTTCACGCGTGGGTGTGTTTGCCATACAGTACGAGAAAATAGTTTTAGATACTTCTGTTATCTTTTCGTGCAATTCGATTTCGTTCATCTGCTCACCTCCTTGTATGTTTTTAGAAGCTTCTGCCCTAATAGTGAAAGAAAAATGATTTGGTTAATGTTTCTCGCAAATATTATATCATAAATTTAAGAATTAGTCTATGTGGTGGTTCAAATCTGTCCAAAACACCGTTGCATCTATGGATTTGTAAATATTTTTTGAACGAGAAGGATTTTTGAAAGGCTTTGGAAAGTGTGTGGCGGTTCGAATCT
>JBJDZF010000360.1:0-2391 GCA_051867855.1 Eubacteriales bacterium | reverse complement strand
ACAAGCGTCCCCGCGCGTTTCGAGTATCACCCATGACTCCGCTTTGCCGTGTTTTGAATTGAGGTATCTTCGGGAATACTCCTTATCGGGATGACACTGCACGGGCAAACGTATGGCACTGTCCAATAGCTTGACAAGCACGCCGAGCTCTTTTCTGTTGCCTATGAGCTCCGCTTTGTGGGTTTTGAGCAGATGCTCAAATGTAATATCCGTTCCTCTTACAAAGGAGAGTCCCTCATCGGGCTCACGGTTGTCACCGTTTAATGCGTGTACCGTGGAGCATACCCACTCCTCGGGATAAAATCCGTCCTCCGGCGCGTCTCCGAAAAATTCGGAAAACAGAGCGCCGCCGGTATACAATCGCCAAACCCTGTTTCTTTCAAAAAATATCGGGCTGTTTACTGTTTTTTCTGCATTCATTGAACTCATCTTTCTTTTTTTGCTGTTTTTTTGCGGTTATCTCTTTACAAATTCACTCAAGTTTTGATATAATCAAATTGACAAAACCTAATTATTGTTTAAGGAGATTGCTTTGAAAACATATCCTCATAATTTACAAACCATAAAGAATGAAAACAGAGCGCTCATCCTCAATTACATTCGTCAGAAGCCCACATCCCGTGCGAGCATCTCAAAAATATCCAATATGTCGAAATCCGCCGTAACCATGATTACCAACGATCTGATAAGCGAAGGACAGCTTGTCGAAATCGGTGCGGCATCTTCTCCGCACGGAAGAAAATCCATTCTTCTTGATATCGTTGCAAATTACCGCTATGCCGCCGGTATCGCGCTGCACAGAAAGTACGTCTATACCTGCATAACCGACCTGAAATCAAATATCCTCGCCTACTCAAACCACAAGGTATCGCAATGGAGCGATCCTTACGAGCTTCTCGACTTCACATACGATGAGATACTCGGATTTCTGGAACAGCTGAATATCCCGCGTGAAAAATGTATCGGCATAGGCGTCAGCGCCCCCGGACCGCTTGATTACGTTTCGGGTAAAATACTCAATCCTCCCGACTGCGATTTCTTTCATCAGCTGAACGTCGGCGAATATCTCAGAGAGAAATCCGGAATGCCGGTCACCGTCGACAACAATGCCGTACTGCTCAGTATGCAGCAATATATGGAGGACGGCGGTAACAGATATTCAAACTATATGTTCGTGGTAGTTTCCGACGGCATCGGTTCGTCCGTTATGACCAACGGAAATGTGTACCGCGGCTTCGGCGGCTTTGCGGGAGAACTGGGACACACCAGTATTCACGCGGGCGGTATTCCATGTTCCTGCGGGAATTTCGGTTGCCTTGAAAAGTACATTTCCATCAAGGCTCTTCAGGAAAAATTCGGCTTTTCCTCATACGAGAAAATGGTGGACGACGCTTACATGGGCGACAGGGAGTCCTGCGATATCATAAAATACATTGCCGAGGAAATGTCGTGTGCCATCACCAACGCCGTAAATCTGTTCGACCTCAATGCCGTTATAATATACGGTCACTTCTCATACAGACACGAGATGCTCATCTCCCTGATCTCCGACAACATCAACAGTCGATCGGTAATAACCCGCTCACATCCCGTGGATATTCTCTTCTCGGAAATGACCCCCGACAAAGCAAGCGCATCGGTTTGCGCCGCAGTCATCAAGAGACATTTCGACCAGAAGCTTTGAAATTTAACTCTCAAATACAGAGGGCAGTTGTAGACGCAAGTATTACAACTGCCCTACTTGATTTCCATCCGGAAATTTCCGGAATACGGTCATCCTGCTGTGCACGGATGATCCGACGTCCGAATACAGTTTACTGTTTCGGAAATTCAAGCCGTATATTTATTATTCAGTGTTTTTTCTTCTTTGTAAGCACCGTAGCACCGATTGCCGCCGTACCCACTACAAGGATAACCGAAACGCCGACCGTGCTTCCGCAACCGCTCTTTTTCTCGTCATCCTTCTTTTCCGTACCGCTGTCGCTCTGCTCCGGAGCCTTTGTTTCATCTGTACCGGTGGGAGCTTCCGTTTCCGTCTTCTCTCCGTCTTCTCCGTCCTCATCGTCGTCACCCGGAAGCACGGGAAGTACGGGTATTACAGGCTCCTCTTCGTCGCCTGCAGACGGCTCTTCATCGGTGTTAGCCACAAGTCCGATGGGATACTGGCTGTTGCCCGCATCAAACGTGAACGCCTCGCCGAGCTTTGTTGCCATCTCTGCAGAGGCAAATACTTCGGCACTCACGAGCTGACCGTTTGCCACCAGGTTGGAAATGTCGGTATTGAAGCCGTGAGTCACATTTGCACTGCCCTCCGTGAGAGTTGCCGCAGTAGCTTTGTCGTTGCTGTATGTATCATCGTTATAGTTAAGAACAGTACCGTCTACCGTATAG
>JBJDZF010000359.1:0-10464 GCA_051867855.1 Eubacteriales bacterium | reverse complement strand
TAATCATCTGCACGAGGGCGATATTGCCGTGGACTTCACCATGGGCAACGGTCATGATACCGAATTTCTTTCCAAAACCGTCGGAGAGTTCGGCCATGTGTTCGCTTTCGACATACAGGAACAGGCACTCGCCTCCACCGAGGAGCACTTGAGAAGATCGCTATGCCCACAGAACTACACTCTTATACTCGACTCACATCATAATGCCGCAAAATATGTGGATGTTCCCTTCAAGGCGGCTATGTTCAACCTCGGCTATCTGCCCGGCAGCGACAAAACCGTAACGACTATGCGTTCAACAACGCTTCCCGCAATAGAAACGGCAATTTCGCTTATGGCGCGCGACGCCGTGATAACCGTGGCGGTATACCCGGGACACGCAGAAGGCGAGGCAGAGGGCAAGGAGATCTGCGAATATCTCTCATCGCTCTCCCGTCACAAGGTCTGCGCCACCGAAATCAAAATTTTGAACTCTCCTACCTCTCCGTTTTTCATAGTTATTGAAAACAAACCCTGAAAAAAGGATGGAAAAGATGCGGAAAAACAAAAAAAATATGCCCGAACAGCCCTCGCTCACTCCGGAACAGATACAGATGCTGAACGCCAGAATGGAGCAGACGGGAGAGGACAGAAGCAAGCTTGAGCCGCACGACATGAGTACACGTGCACAGGCTCTGCGATACGCTAAAAAGCATAAGCTGCACACAGGTGTGATCATAGTGACGGCAGTCTCTGCGGTGCTTGTCGTCGTGTTGCTCGCGTTTTATTTTATTCTCAGCTTTCCGGGACGTGAGGACAGGTCGGACTTCACCGTTGTTGTCGGAAGCACTAAGCCGCAAACCGTTAAATACGACAGCATTGTTAAGGACGGCGAGCTTCATCTTGACATGGAGTGGATCGCAAGTCTTTGCAACATGACTGTCAGCGGCTCCGCCAAAAAAGCAAAATACACTGTCTCCGACGCACAGTTCCTGAAATTCGAGAATGAGAGCGACACCGCCATCATAAACGGCAAGAGCGTGGAGATGAACGGAAAATCCTATATCACCGCGGGAGGATGTCTCGTCCCTTATAAATTTGTATCCAAAGCAATAGTCTCCGGCGTAATAATTAAATTTGACACACAGAATCACAAGATCACGCTCGAAAGAGTGACGGAAAGCGAAAAAAGCAACGAGATCATATACGCGGAGGTAATGTTTTCAGCTGATGCGTTCAAGGCTTCACAGGGCTTTTTAGACACGGGCAAGGACGACAATGAAAATTACCGTTATTATTACAATATCGACGTGAGCAACTATCTTGAGTTCATCGACCCCGCAGATGCCTCGGAGTATCTCATGCTTGTCAATAAAACAGTCATGCTCAGGCGCGATTACGTGCCATCGGATCTGACAACAATCACAAAAAATGTCTCTCCCATGCACTCGGCGGATTATTATCAAATGCGTTCCTGTGCCGTTCAGGCACTTTATGCAATGCTTGATTCAATGATCGCTGACGGAGTTACCGACATCTATGTGTCCAGCACGTACCGCTCCTATGAGCGTCAGGAATATCTCTTCAATTACTATCTGCAAAGAGAAAACGGTGACGAGGAAGCGGTTCTTAAATATTCCGCCAGACCGGGCACAAGCGAGCACCAATCCGGGCTCTGTCTCGACTTTACTACAGCATCCATCGACTACGGAGTTCTTAATGTATTCGAGAACACCGACGCTTTCGACTGGCTCTCCAAAAACGCCTATAAGTTCGGATTTATACTGCGCTATCCGTCGGATAAAGTCGATATCACCGGATATACGTATGAACCGTGGCACTACCGCTTTGTCGGAAGAACGGCGGCGACCGAGATATATAATTCGGGAATTTGCTTTGAAGAGTATATCGCAACGCTCAATAAATGAATATAATGTCTTTGCGGCGAAGCTTGCAAAAGCTCGCCGCAGGACTTATATTATATATTCTGAATATAATGGAAAGGAGGAAAAAGATGAAAACAGTCAGAACAACCGAGCTTTTTGACCTCACGCACACGCTCTGCGCCCCGCTTCTTGAGAGACATGAGTATCCGTGGACCGCGCTCTCGGAGCTGAAGGAGTTTATTGTTTCGCTTGGAGGCACACTTCCCACCGACAAATACTACTCCCCTGCCCCCGACATCTGGATCTCAAAGGACGCGGTAATTGCTCCGAGCGCCGTTATATGCGGACCTGCTATAATCGGAAGCAAGACCGAACTGCGCACGGGGGCGTTCATACGCGGCGGCGTTGTAGTCGGCGAAAGCTGTGTAGTGGGCAATTCATGCGAGCTCAAAAACGCTGTGCTTTTCGACAACGTACAGGTCCCCCACTTCAACTATATCGGCGACTCAATACTCGGATACCGCGCGCATACGGGTGCGGGCGCGATAACCTCAAACGTCAAAAGCGACAAAACCCATGTATGTGTCGAAACGGACGGCGGGCGTATTGACACCGCTCTCAAAAAGTTCGGAGCAATGATCGGCGACTTTGCCGAAATCGGATGTAACAGCGTCCTCAATCCGGGAAGCATAATAGGCAGAAATTCAAATGTCTATCCGCTCTCGTCTGTCAGAGGCACAGTTCCGCCCGACAGTATTTTCAAGTCACCGGGAAACATTGTAAAGAAACACGAAAAATAATTTTGAGAAAGGAAAGTTTTACATGGGAAGATTATTCGGAACAGACGGCGTGCGTGGTATTGCCAACAAAGAGCTTACCTGCGAGCGCGCCATGGACATCGGACGCGCCGCCGCGGCGATACTCGCGGACGGTTGCAGACACAGACCTACATTTGTCATCGGCTGTGACACGAGAGCGTCTTCGGATATGCTCGTAAGCGCAATGAGCGCGGGGCTTTGCTCCATGGGCGCCGACGTGATAAACCTCGGTGTTATACCTACTCCTGCGGTCGCTTATCTTGTAATGAAATACAAGGCTGACGCCGGCGTCATGGTATCGGCGTCCCACAATCCCGCAGAGTTCAACGGAATCAAGATTTTCAACGGAAACGGCTTTAAACTTGCGGATATGCTTGAGGAGCGCATAGAATCCATCGTGCTCGATAAAGCACCGATGCCCGAACTGCCGATTGGCGGAAACATAGGAAAGGTTTCATACGCAAAGGACGCTACAAAGGACTACATCCGACACGTAAAAAGCACCGTTCACTACTCTCTCGAGGGACTCAATATTGCAATCGACTGTGCCAACGGATCTGCCTCCGTTACGGCAAAGGATCTTTTTGAGGATCTCGGTGCCAATGTACATATTCTCTCGGCAAAGCCCGACGGAAGCAATATCAACGACAACTGCGGCTCAACTCACCTCGAACAGCTGACGGAATTTGTACTTAAAAACAAGCTCGACTGCGGGATAGCCTTTGACGGAGACGCGGACCGCTGTCTGTGCGTCGACGAAAAAGGAAATATCGTTGACGGAGATATGATAATGGCGATCTGTTCGCTCGATCTGATGAAACGCGGCAAGCTCAACGGCAATACTGTTGTCGGAACGATCATGACAAATTTCGGGTTCTCGAAGTTCTGCGCTGACAACGGACTGCGCTTCATCGCTACCAAGGTCGGCGACCGATATGTACTTGAGGAAATGCTTCTTGAGGACTATTCATTCGGCGGCGAACAGTCAGGGCACGTCATCTTCCGCGATTTTGCAACAACGGGTGACGGTCAGCTGACGGCAACACAGCTCCTGTCGCACATGAGATGCGAAAGAAGACCGCTTTCGGAGCTTGCTTCTGTCATGACGCGTTATCCGCAGACCACGGTAAACATCAACATTTCAGCGGAAGGCAAAATTGCTTTTTACACCGACAAAGAGGTCGAAGCGAAGATAGACGCGGCAAAAGATACTCTCGGCAAGACCGGAAGAATTGTGGTTCGTCCCTCCGGCACGGAACCGCTTATCAGAGTTATGGTCGAGGCGGAAAACAGTGAATTGACCTCGAGTATTGCAAACGATGTTGCGGACACGATAAGAGTTCGTCTCGGAAGCAAATGAAAAACAGATTACACAAAAGTAGTTAAGCGCCAGACCGCTTATGCGGTTAACGAGGAACGGGGTTATCGAGATATTCGGCGGATGCCCCGTCGGCAGAGAAAACTGTCGCAGGATACGACAAATATGCGGATAACCGCAAAACAAAGCGATATCCAAACACGGTTCTTTGACAATTGTATATTCTTATACAATGTGGATCTTTATTGTTATTATGTGTGGAATAATAGGCTATACAGGCAACGAAAACAGCGTTCCCAAACTTATTGAGGGTCTGCGTACCCTCGAATATCGCGGGTATGATTCTGCGGGAATCGCCGTACAGGCAGACGGGATAACGACAATTAAAACGGTGGGCAAACTGTCCGCCCTCGAGAACAAGCTGAAGGACCGCAATGAGCTGTACTCCGAATGCGGAATAGGACATACGCGCTGGGCTACACACGGTGCGCCGTCCGACATAAATGCGCACCCGCACGTTACCGACAACATCGCGCTGGTTCACAACGGGATAATAGAAAACTATTCCGAAATTGCCGAAATACTCAAGAGCAACGGATATACATTCGTTTCGGAGACCGACACGGAAACGGCGGCAAAGCTCGTAGATATGTTTTACCGCAAGAACAGAGAGCCGCTTGACGCAATACAGCATGCCATCAAGGTCATCAGGGGCTCGTATGCTTTCGGGATCATATTTGCAGACCGTCCCGGCACGATCTACGCCGTCAGAAAGGACAGTCCGCTTATAGTCGCCGCCTGTGAAAACTCCTCATTTATTGCCTCGGACGTTCCGGCAATTCTGAAATACACCAAAAAATATTACCGACTTGAGGAAGGAATAACAGCGGAGCTCAAGGGCGCCACCGTAACTTTTTACGACCGTAACGGAAAGAAGACCGTTCAGCCGCTGGAGGAGGTGGACTGGAGCGTTGAGCAGGCGCAGAAATCCGGATTTCCCCACTTTATGCTCAAGGAAATTCATGAAGAGCCGGATGCAGTCAGAAAAACACTGGAGCCGCGTATTTCGGACGGGCTGCCGTACTTCGGTATACATGAGCTTGACGGCGATTTTCTCGCCGACTTTGCAAACATCCATATAGTGGCGTGCGGAACGGCAATGCACGCGGGACTCATCGGAAAGGCACTTATTGAAAAGCTGGCAAGAATACCGGTAAATGTAGAGATAGCGAGCGAATTCAGATACCGCGACCCGATACTTCATAAAGACGACCTTGTGATACTGCTCTCACAGTCCGGTGAGACTGCGGATACGCTCGCCGCTCTCAGGCACGCCAAGAATAACGGAGTTTACACCCTGGCTATTGTCAATGTCATCGGCTCTTCGGTCGCGCGTGAGGCGGACAGCGTTCTCTATACCTGGGCAGGACCCGAAATTGCGGTGGCGAGCACCAAGGCATATGTAGTTCAATGTGCCCTGCTCTTTCTTCTTGCCCTGCGTCTTTCTCTCGTTCATAAAACAATGTCGCAGGAATCGGTCAGGAGTATATGCGAGAAGCTCCTGCGTGAAGTTCCGGAGGCTATATCGACGGCACTTACCCTCGACGACAAAATAAAGGAATGTGCAAAGCGGCTCATCACTGCCGATCATCTCTTCTACATCGGACGCGATACGGACTCATCTCTTTGCGTTGAGGCATCGCTTAAGCTGAAAGAGATATCATACATCCACAGCGAGGCGTATGCCGCGGGCGAGCTGAAGCACGGAACGATTTCCCTGATTACGGAGGGGGTTCCGGTCATAGCGCTCTGTACCGTTTCGCGCATATGTGAGAAGACGATCTCGGGTATACGTGAGGTGAAATCCCGCGGAGCATACGTAATTTCCGTCTGCTCCGAATCTATCAGCAAAAAGTATGACATACCGTGTGACGCGTCTATTATAATTCCCGACACATCGGAAGAATTGCTGATGGCATTCCCGGCATCCACGGTTTTGCAGCTGCTTGCGTATCATGTTTCGGCTCTGAAAGGTCTTGATGTCGACAAACCGCGCAATCTCGCAAAATCGGTTACTGTCGAGTAAGCGTAAACATTTTGTCCGTCAACCTTTTGCTTACCTGATCTATACGATAAGGCGCCCGCCGGTTTCTCCGGCGGACGCCTTATTTGTGTCTTTATTTGTAATATTTGACCGCTGAATCAAACATCTTAATGTCAAAATTGCCTTCGACATTCAGATACAGTCCTCTCCCCACACGCTCGGAGTGTCCCATCTTTCCGAACACATGACCGTCAGGCGAGGTAATTCCCTCAACGGCATAGCGTGAATTGTTGGGATTGAACAGTATATTCGAGGTCGGAACTCCGTCAGGCGTGCAATACTGCGTCGCTATCTGTCCCTTGGCGGCAAGGCTGTCTATGATCTGTGCATCGGCAAGGAAACGCCCTTCGCCGTGGGAAATCGGTACCGTGTACACCTCTCCCACCTCGGTTGCGCACAGCCACGGAGACATATTGGACGCGATCCTCGTCCTCACGAGCCTCGACTGGTGCCTGCCTATACTGTTGAAGGTCAGTGTGGGAGACTTTTCGTCTATCTCCGTGATCTCACCGTAGGGTACAAGTCCGAGCTTTATGAGTGCCTGAAATCCGTTGCATATACCGCACATAAGTCCGTCCCTGCTCTTGAGCAGTTCATTAACGGCTTCGCTGACCGCGCCGTTACGGAAAAACGCCGTGATAAACTTTCCCGAGCCGTCCGGCTCATCACCGCCGGAAAAACCTCCGGGAATGAATATTATCTGGGATCTTCCGATCTTTTCGGCAAATGCGCTCACCGAATCCGCAATTCCGTTGCTTGTCAGATTATTGATTACGAATATCTCCGTTTCCGCTCCGGCGCGTTCAAACGCCTTTGCCGAATCATATTCGCAGTTTGTACCCGGGAAAACGGGAATCAGGACGCGCGGCTTGGCGAAATTCAGCGCGGAGTGCGCTGCCTTACCGGAACGGTATGAATACGTCGGTATCTTTTCCCCGTTCTCTTTGGCGTGTACCGGGAATACGCTCTCCAGTCTCTGTTCGTATTCACGGTAAATCTCATCAAGAGATACAGACTGCCCTCCGAAGGATATCACGGGATCTACAACTGTATGACCGAGGGTTACTCCTACATTTTCCGTGTCATCGTATAATTCTACGACGAAGGAACCGTACGAATACCCGAACAGCTTATCAATGCCGAAACTGTCGGCGTACTCAAATCCGACCGAGTTTCCGAAGCACATCTTCATAACCGCCTCGGCAATGCCTCCGTATGTAGGCGTGTATACTGCCGCGGCTTTTCCGCACGAGATAAGGGTATGAACAGTACCGAACACGGATATAAGCGAATCGGTATCGGGCAAGCCATCGGAGTTACACTCCGGAGATATCAGGCACACCCTATGCCCTGCGGCTTTGAATTCCGGCGAGACAATGTTCCCGATGCTGTCCGTTGTCACCGCAAAGGAGACAAGCGTGGGCGGAACGTCGATCTTTTCAAAGCTTCCGCTCATGGAATCCTTGCCGCCGATGGCAGCTATTCCAAGCTCTTTCTGTGCCCTGAAGGCTCCGAGAAGTGCCGCGAGCGGCTGCCCCCAGCGCTCGGGATCTTTAAGAGGCTTTTTGAAATATTCCTGGAAGGTCAGATACACATCCGAAAACTCCGCACCCGTGGCAATGAGCTTCGAGACCGATTCCACAACCGCAATATATGCGCCGTGGAACGGGCTCTTTTCGGAAATAAACGGATTGTATCCCCACGACATAAGCGAGCAGGTATCGGTATCCGACTTTTCGGTCGATATCTTATGGACCATAGCCTGGATCGGCGTGCTCTGGTTTCTGCCGCCGAAAGGCATAAGCACGGTACCGGCGCCGATGGTAGAGTCGAATCTCTCGGAAAGCCCGCGTTTTGAGCATACGTTAAGGTTAGAAGCGAGAGAGTGCATATTCTCCGCAAAATCTCCGCTTACTTTTCTCTCATACGCCCTGCAAGGTTCAACCTTTATGTTTATGTGCTTTTGCGCTCCGTTGGAATTAAGGAATTCGCGCGACAGGTCAACGATCTTATTGCCGTTCCACGTCATTGTGAGTCGCTCACTGTCGGTAACGCGCGCTACGGCGGTAGCCTCAAGGTTTTCCCTGTTCGCCATGGCGATGAATCTGTCTGCGTCCTCGGGTGCCACCACAACCGCCATTCTCTCCTGCGACTCGCTGATGGCAAGCTCGGTGCCGTCAAGTCCCTCATACTTTTTGGGAACCGCGTTAAGGTCGATGTCGATTCCGTCCGCAAGCTCTCCTATCGCAACCGAAACTCCGCCCGCACCGAAATCGTTACAACGTTTTATAAGGCGCGCGGCCTCCTTATTTCTGAAAAGTCTCTGGAGCTTTCTCTCCTCGGGTGCATTACCCTTCTGCACCTCCGCGCCGCACGTCGTAAGCGACTGCACATTATGCGACTTTGACGAACCCGTAGCCCCGCCGCAACCGTCCCTGCCGGTCCTTCCGCCCAGGAGAATTATCACGTCCCCCGTAGCGGGAACCTCACGTCTTACATTTTCACGCGGTGTTGCCGCGATGACAGCTCCGATCTCCATTCGCTTTGCAGCGTAGCCGTCGTGATATATCTCGTCCACCTGCCCTGTTGCAAGCCCTATCTGGTTTCCGTAGGAGGAATAACCTGCGGCGGCAGTCGTAACGATCTTTCTCTGCGGGAGCTTTCCGGGCAGTGTATCCGATACGGGCAGAGTGGGATCTGCCGCACCGGTAACTCGCATTGCGGCGTAAACGTAGGATCTTCCCGAAAGCGGATCTCTTATCGCTCCGCCTATACAGGTTGCCGCACCTCCGAAAGGTTCGATTTCAGTGGGATGGTTGTGGGTCTCATTCTTGAACAGCAGCAGCCAGTCCTCATCCCCGTTTTCGGTATTGACTTTGATTTTTACGGTGCAGGCATTAATCTCCTCGGATTCGTCAAGCTTTTGCAGTTTGCCGTGCGCCTTAAGATATCTTACCGCAACGGTAGCGATATCCATAAGGTTTACCGGTTTTGTCCTTCCGAGTTCCGCTCTTACCGCTATATATTCGTCATATGCCTTTTTGATAAGACCGTCGCCAAATTCAACACTGTCTATGGTCGTCAGAAAGGTAGTGTGACGGCAGTGATCGGACCAGTATGTATCTATCATTCTGATCTCGGATATTGTTGGGTCTCTGTGTTCGCTTGCAAAATAATCACGGCAGAAGCGTATGTCGTCGTCATCCATGGCAAGCGAATACTTTTTTACAAACTCCGAAAGTCCTGTGTCGTCGAGCGCAGTAAATCCCTCAAGCGTCTCGACAGACGTAGGAACGCTGTATTTATCCGCCAGCGTCGTGTATTCGTCAAGTGACGCTTCGCGCGACTCCACGGGGTTGATGACATATTTTTTTACGGCGGCGATATCACTCTGCGTGAGCTTGCCGTAAAGCTTGTAAATGCGTGCAGATCTGATAACCGGGCGTTCGCCACGGGATATGATCTGTATGCACTGCGCCGCCGAATCGGCTCTCTGGTCAAACTGTCCCGGCAGATACTCGACGGCAAATCTCACACTTCCGTCGTCGGAGTCCGAGTATGTAACATTGTCAAGCTGGGGTTCCGAAAACACCGTACTTACCGAATATTCGAACAGATCCCTGTCTATTCCCTCGACATCGTAGCGGTTCAATATTCGCAGTCTTTCGAGTCCGCTTATCCCCAAGAGTCCGACAAGCTCATTTTTGAGTGCTTCC
Source organism: Eubacteriales bacterium (assembly GCA_051867855.1). Classification (GTDB taxonomy): domain Bacteria; phylum Bacillota; class Clostridia; order Oscillospirales; family CAG-272; genus HGM12713. The sequence goes on along the minus strand of JBJDZF010000359.1, from coordinate 643 downwards.
GCCTCGTTTGCCAGTCCCTCTTTTTTTTCAACAAAAACTCTGTAAACCATCTATCTGTCTCCTGTATATTCTTTTTTGCCGAGAGCCGCGAGTGCTTTTTTGCCAATATCCGTACGGAAATATGCGTTTTCAAAGGTGATTCGATCTACCTTTTCATAAGCTTTATTTATCGCGCCGCAGAGCGAAGGATCAACGGCACTCACACCGAGCACTCTTCCGCCGGAGGTGATAAGCTCTCCGTTCTTTAGCTTTGCACCCGCAACAAAGACCGAGTCCCGGAGATCATGGGGGATGTTTACGGGAAATCCCGTTTCATATTTTGTCGGATATCCCTCTGAAGCCATGATCACACAGCAGGCGCACCCGTCGGAAAATCTGACCTGTGTCGCGTCGAGCGTTCCGTTTGTGCAGGCAAGCATGATATCAAGCAAGTCACTCTCAAGCAAAGGAAGCACCACCTGCGTCTCCGGGTCCCCGAAACGGCAGTTGTATTCAATTACCTTGGGACCGTCCGCTGTAAGCATAAGTCCGAAATAAAGACAGCCCTTAAAGGTTCTGCCCTCCCTGTTCATTGCATCGATCGTAGGAGCAAAAATTTTCTCCATACACTCACGTGCGATCTGATCGGTATAGTAAGGATTAG
>JBJDZF010000358.1:0-2410 GCA_051867855.1 Eubacteriales bacterium | reverse complement strand
ACCTGAATCTAGCGCGTCTGCCAATTCCGCCATACCCGCGTATAATAAACTGCAAACACGAAATATGGATCGCAATTTATTTTTCTGATGCTACGGACGTAGTACAATTCATACTACCACCGCAAACACCGACGGCTATTATATCACAACAAAAGAAAATAATCAAGATATTTTTCAAAAAAAGTCATTAAGTTTTTTTAAAAACAGGTAAAACATATTTTGCCCCCTGCTCGCACTTCTGACGCCGCCGACAGAGATGAATACACCTGACTGATACCGCCGTTACGCAAAACGCTATAGAGCCAATAAAATATCCGTGAGCTTAAGCACAATGGGCATAGTCAAAATTGACAGAAGAGAGGTGGTACCGACCGTTTGCGCTGAATATCCGGAATTGATATCATACAGTTCCGCAAGCATTGTAACAGTAGTGGCGCTTGGCATTGAGGAAACCGCAACGGTAAACAATATCCAATCGTTATCAAATCCTATAAGCTTCATGATTACCGCCAGTAACAACGGAATAACAACGAGCTTCATTGCGCACAGATAATAAATTTTGCCCGAGGCGAAAATCTGCTTGACCGTCCGTCCCGCGAGAAGCGCGCCGATTATCAGCATGGAAATGGGAGTACATAGTCCCGCAAGATATGAGACCCCGGAAAGAATAAATTTCGGAATAGACAGATGGAGTACATAAAGAAGAATTCCGATAGCACACGGGATCGTTCCGTAGTTGATCAGCGCCTTCTTAACCGTCAGCTTTATATCAGTACGTTTACGCGCGAGGATCGCTATTCCCCACGTCCAAAGCACGAGGTTGAAGCTGACAACGAAAAATGACCCCATAAACACGCCGCGGGCGCCGAAAAGTGATTCGAGGATCGGAAATCCGATAAAGCCGACATTTCCGAATATCATCGCAAATTCCGTCAGCTTTCTTTCGTCAAGATCTTTAAACGGCTTACAAGCAAGGAAGGCAATAAGTGCCATCGCTCCGTGAACTGCAAATCCGAGTGCAAGTGTCTTTAGTCCGAGCTTGAGATTTTCGGTAGAATACTCCATTTTAACAAGCGACGAAACAATAAGGCACGGCTGACCGATACTTATAATCAGTTTTGACAGCTTTTTCGACGCAACACCGTCTATGATATGAAATTTACTTGCGGCGAACCCCGTCATCAGAAGCAAAAATAGAGTTGCAATAGTTGTGAGCAATCCGGAAAAGTCCATGAGATCAATTATACCCCTTCGTCTTGGTCATTTACTTTAAATATGTATTACCGATTCTCGTTAAGAAGGTCAAGCTGTTTTTTTATATTCTGCATATCCCGAAGCATATCCTCCTTACGGCGCGGATCGCGCAAAAGGAGCGCAGGGTGATAAACGGCGGTTATCAGGAAATTTCCCTTTCTGAACCACTGTCCGTGCTCCGATGTTATCCTGAAATCGGGCTTAATGAGTCTCATCGCGGCAATACGTCCGAGACACACTATAATGTCCGGTTTTATCATGCGGACCTGACGGCGCAAAAAATCCATACATGCGTCTTCCTCTGCAGGCAACGGATCCCTGTTATGCGGAGGTCTGCACTTCAGAATATTGGCAATATATACGTCGTTGCGGTCAATATCCACCGCAAAGAGATACTTATCGAGAAGTTGCCCGGCGCGTCCGACAAACGGAATGCCTGTTTTGTCCTCATTATCTCCCGGAGCTTCACCTACGAACATGAGTCTCGCATTTTTATTTCCCGTTCCGAACACACAGTTTGTTCTTGTTTTGCAAAGTTCGCAACCGGTACACGAAATACAATCCTCAAGTAGTTTGTCCCAATTATCCTCCATAAATCCTCCGAAGCGGCAATCCTGCCGTAAATCTCCGCCGCAAGCGACCTATGCGATATTATATCACAGACTTACCGTTTTGTCAATGAACAGCACAAACAGGATACAATTTTTTACGCGCGGTAGACTACTACTTCATTAATTCGTCTGTCAGCCGAATGACCTCCGGCGCTATCTTTTTTCTCTCTCTTTTCGTGATGAACTTTTTGAGAGGATAAGCCATGCAAATCGTAATAATCCCCAAAATACCGATTACGATCCCGGGTATCATCAGGCTGCCGCCCCAAACCATGCAACAGCACATTCCGATTCCCATAATGAGAGCACCCAAAATTCCAACCGAAACGGATACCGTTACGGCTTTACGTGTAACACCCGCGTCAAGCCGACGTAGGTGTTCCATCTTGTCCTCCTGTGGTGGCATATATTTGCTACGGATATTACGCAGCTCCTGTTGTTCCTTTGAAGAGTAAGTATAATTAAAACCTTCCCCGCCCTTTTCGTTTGACATATCAATCTCCATTCCGCCGCCCAAGCGGCGGCACAAAAATATTATGAAATTC
>JBJDZF010000357.1:0-10504 GCA_051867855.1 Eubacteriales bacterium | reverse complement strand
AGATGAATTTAGAGTGGAGGTCGAGTTCGTCAGTCCTTTAATCCCCAGCGCCATGTTGTCGTTTACCTTGCGGTGTGCATTTTTCTCCATACGGTAAAAGGAAGGGTCGTTTTCGTTCACCGTTTCGACAATGGGGCGCAGCTCCGAAAGAAAATTATTGTAGCCGCTGTACCTCGAATACGCCACGTCCTTGTCATACTGGACCACGCACGCAAGACTGCTGCAGAACAACTCGACACACACGAGCGCGGCAAGAACCCCGCAGATATTTTCACGTTTTTTGACGTTCTTAATCCTGATGAGCAGGCACAAAAGAACAAGGAAACATGTAACTGCAATGACGGTAAACCAAACCGTTTCAAGTGAGAGCAGCTTGCTGTCTGATTCGACATACGACTCAAATTCGAGCTTTTGACATACCGCCGCGAAGAGAACGATTATCGCGGAGACTCCGAGCAGGAATTTTTCCCCGATGTGACGCAGGTTCCCGAAGCCTTTGTATGCAAGCACGAGAAGAATGAACACGAGCATAAAGCTGTATCTGTAATTGAGCCAGTTGGGACGCTGAAATCCGTGCCATATGAGATCAAGCGGGCTTGCCATAAAGGATATGACAAAAAACATTATCAGCACAATAGACGCGATCTTTTCGCGCGACGGTATATTTTTTGCCATAAAATATACCGGTAGGAGTATCAATGCCAGAGTTCCGCAGTAAACGAAAGGAAGTCCCTCGGGACGAACGGTGTCGTAGGAGCCGGGAAGAAACTTCGTCAGAAAATCAATAGGCTTGAAGTTTTCTGAAAAAGCCCAGTTGGGGTCTGAAAAAGTGGTTTTGCCGAAGGTAAGGGAATAGTATGCCGTCATAATTATCACGGCTGATATCGCTACGGCTATCGCCGAAAAGACTCCGATACGCAACAGCGAGCGCAGAAAATGCGATTTCTCTCCGAGCGGGTTGTTCCTGCCGTCGTTGTACGCGATAAAGTAATAAAAGAAATACACGGCGACGAAAATACAGAGCATATATCCGATATAGAAATTGCTCATCACCGCGACAGAAAGGGAAATGACGAATAGCTTGTACCTGCGGAATTTTATGAGCTGTTCTATGGAATAGCATATTATCGGAAGCCAGATGAGCGCGTCTGTCCACATGACGTTGCTCTGATAAACCACCGCATATGCGCTCAAAGCGTACATAGAAGAAAAAGCGATTACAGCGAGCTTGTTCGGATGCTCCGAGTGACGGTGAAGATAAAATCCGAAAGTAAAGCCGCACAGACCCGTTTTCGTAAGTATCAGTACGAGCATTGCCTCAAGCATACGTTCCGTGGGGAAAAGAGCGACTATATAGGAAAGCGGGCTCGCAAGATAATACGCGTAAATGCCCATGAATTCACCGCCGAGCGCGCGCGAAAAGGAATACAGCAGTTCGGCGTCTCCGCGCACGAAATTACGGAGAGCCTCAAAAAAATAGACATACTGTGCATTCAGGTCAAGTACGAGGACGGAGCCGTCTCCGAATGGATGCAGCTCCATGCAGATATAGACAAGCAACATTATGATGGTGGGAATTATGAACGCATAGGCGAGATATGACGACGGGGATCTTGCAATACGGTTCTGGAGCCTTCTCAAAAAGCGGAGCGGATTGAAAAAAGCGGTGCCACCGTCCTTTTTTGTTGTATTCGAGGAATCGCCCCCGCCGTTTCCACCGCTCTCGGAGAGTATATCTGTTGAATTTTCATTGTTCATATCAATCTCCATTCCGCCGCCCAAGCGGCGGCACAAAAATATCATGAAATACACTGTGTCTGCGCAACAGACAATATGAGTCGGGTCCCATTTTCAGGCACGGACTTAATTGTCTCCGCTGTCGTTTCCGGAAGCGGAGCTGACAACACGCTTTGTGGCTTTTTCGAGCTTTACGCGCTCTACGGTCATGTCATGTGAGCAGCCGAGGCATATTATCCTCATCTCACCGCCGACCCTTATGACCCTGAACTGTCTGCTGCCGCACGGATGCGGCTTTTTCAGCTCTATGACATCTCCAACCCGAAATTTTATGATCTGCATATTAATCTCCATGCCGCCGCAGGCGGCTCAAATAAATATTGAAATTGCCCGTATTTATGATGTACTCCACATAAAGATCAGCAAAACTTTCACGCTATTCAACTTAGAAATGTACAGAATGATTTTATCATATTATCAATAATTTGTAAATAACAATTTAAAATTTTGCAATGATTCAAATATCGTTTGACTCAAGCGATATTTTGTGATATAATCCAATATGGTTTATTTTGCCGACAAAAAATATCGGACAGGGCTGAAAGCGGAGGCGCTGATATGATAATACTCGGAATAGATCCCGGAATTGCCATTGTCGGGTGGGGGGCGCTGGAGTATGACGGCTCGCGCTTCAAGGTCCTCGGCTACGGATCCATACAGACCCCGCCGGGAAGAAAAACGGAGGACAGGCTCTCGGATATCTTCGACGGGATCAACGCGCTTGCAAAAAGATTCCGCCCGGAGCACATGGCAGTCGAGGAGCTGTTCTGGAATACAAACCAGACTACGGGAATAAGAGTGGCGCAGGCAAGGGGAGTTATACTGCTCGGCGCCGCCAAAAACGGCATAAAGGTATTCGAATATACGCCGCTTCAGGTAAAACAGGCGGTTGTGGGATACGGCAGGGCTGAAAAAAAACAGGTGATAAGTATGGTTACCATGCTTCTCGGACTCGAAAAGCCCCCGAAGCCGGACGACACCGCGGATGCGCTGGCAATAGCAGTATGCCATGCGCACTCGGGTGCGTCGAGAATCTCGCAGTACTATAATCTCAAGTAAAACGGGAAAAAGTGTATGTGGTCAGCTGATAATTGGAAGGACTATGAATTGATAGACTCATCGGACGGGGAGAAGCTCGAAAGATGGGGAAAGTACGTGCTCGTGAGGCCCGACCCGCAGATAATATGGAAAAACGCGGCGAATGACCCGCGCTGGAAGCACGCGGACGCCGTTTACAAGCGCTCGGCAACCGGCGGCGGTAAATGGGTCAAAAACGAACTGCCCGAACAATGGACAATAAAATACGGCTCGCTTACATTTTTGCTCAAGCCGATGGGATTTAAACACACGGGTCTTTTCCCCGAACAGGCAGCAAACTGGGACTGGTTCTCCGGACTTATAAGAAACGCGGAAAGAAATGTAAAGGTGCTCAATCTGTTTGCCTATACCGGAGGGGCGACCGTTGCGGCGGCTGCCGCGGGGGCATCGGTAGTCCATGTTGACGCCGCGAAGGGCATGGTGGCGCAGGCAAAGGAAAATGCGGCGCTCTCCGGACTTGCGGACGCAAAAATCAGATACATCGTCGATGACTGTAAAAAGTTCGTCGAGCGTGAAATAAGGCGCGGAAACAAATACGATGCCGTTATAATGGATCCCCCCTCATACGGCAGAGGCCCCGGAGGCGAGGTGTGGAAGATCGAGGACAGTGTTGACGAGCTTGTCGGTCTGTGCTCGAAGTTGCTCTCCGAGCATCCCTTGTTTTTCCTTATCAATTCTTACACGACAGGTCTCTCTCCCTTGGCAATGCAATATATACTCTATCTGAAGGTGGCGTCGCGCTATGGCGGCACGCTTTCGTCGGGAGAGCTCGGTTTGCCCGTAAGCCGTACCGGTTGCGTTCTCCCCTGCGGTGCGAGTGCCAGATGGCAGGCAGACGGGGCTTCGGACAAATAAACAAATCAAAGGTAATGCCGCCTACGCGGCAGGGTAGATGATAAATGGGTAAACCCTTTATAAGTGTTAAAGATCTCTGTTTCTCATACCGGGACGACGACGGCAACCGTATACAGGTGCTCGGAGGAATTTCCCTTGACATCGAAGAGGGCGATTTCCTCGCGGTTATCGGTCATAACGGTTCTGGAAAGTCAACTTTCGCGAAAATTCTCAACATGATCCTGACGCCTGAAAGCGGCACGCTCGAGGTTGACGGACAGCTTATCGATCCCGATAAAATGACCGATGACGATATCCTCGGGTTGCGAAAAAATATCGGTATGGTTTTTCAGAATCCCGACAATCAGCTCGTGGCAACCATTGTGGAGGACGACGTTGCGTTCGGACCCGAAAATCTCGGTGTGCCGTCGGCAGAGATAAGAGAGCGCGTAAACAGGGCACTTTCCGACGTCGGTATGCTCGGTTATGCAAAGCATGAGCCGCACAGACTCTCGGGCGGGCAGAAGCAACGCGTTGCGATTGCAGGTATAATGGCAATGCTCCCGAGATGTATAATATTTGATGAATCGACAGCCATGCTTGACCCCGTCGGGCGGCGTGAAGTGCTGCGTTCGATAGAAAAGCTCAACCGCGAGTACGGGATAACCGTCATAATGATAACGCATTATATGGATGAGGCGGTAATGGCAAACAGAGTTATTGTACTCGACAGCGGTAAAGTTGTCCTTGACGGTACTCCGTCGTATGTATTCGAAAAGGAAGACGAGCTGCTCGCCTGCGGGCTTGCCGTGCCCCAATGTACGGCGCTCGTTCACAGACTGCGCAGAGCGGGAATTAAAATGGACGGGGACTGTCTGACGCCGGAGCAGTGCGCCGCGCTTATTGCGGGAGCATTTGAGGCGTAACGGAATTTCATTCAGATCAGGGAAAGGCGGATTCAGATGTCCGAAATATCATTGCAGGGCGTGTCGTATACTTACGGAAAAAATACACCGTATGAGATAAAAGCCCTCGATAATATAAACGTAACAATCAGGGACGGCTCGATAACGGGTATCATAGGTCACACAGGCTCGGGGAAGTCAACGCTGGTTCAGCTCTTCAACGGAATTCTCAAACCGGACGAGGGCAGAGTATGCCTTGACGGAGAGGATATTTGGGAAAAGCCGAAGGAAATACGCGCCGTGCGTTTCAGGGTCGGGCTTGTCATGCAGTATCCCGAATACCAGCTGTTCGACGATACCATTCGGCTGGATATCGCTTTCGGTCCGAAAAACATGAAGCTCGATGAAAATGAAATTAAGCAGAGAGTGTCCGAGGCGGCGGATTTTGTCGGTCTCGGAGCTGACCTTCTTGACAAATCACCCTTTGACCTATCGGGTGGTCAGAAAAGGCGTGCCGCCATTGCGGGAGTCATAGCAATGCGTCCCGATGTGCTTGTCCTTGACGAGCCTGCGGCAGGGCTCGACCCGCAGGGCAGGGACTCAATATTTGCAAACATTACCGAATACCGCCGCAAAACCGGCAAGACGGTAGTTATCGTAAGCCACAGCATGGAGGACATGGCAAAATACTGCGATGATGTCATAGTTATGGCAAATTCAAAAATTGTAATGAACGGAACGCGGGACGAGGTGTTTTCCCATCCCGGAACGCTCTCGGAGAACGGACTCGACGTCCCGCAGATCACGCACCTGCTCTCGCTTGTAAGAGCGCGCGGAGTAGATATAGCCGAGGGGATATATACGACGGACGCCGCATACGACGCGGTGATTGCGGCATTCGGCAAAAGACATTCGGGCGGGGGTGCGGTACGGTAATATGAAGAACATCACTCTCGGACAGTATTATCCCTCCGATTCTGTCCTGCACCGCCTTGACCCAAGAGCCAAGGTCATTCTGTCGATTCTTTACATTGTGTGCACATTTCTGTGCAAGAATATTCTGAGCTTTGCTCTCCTGCTTCTTTCGGCGGTCCTGCTTGTGATCATAGGCAAGGTGCCGCTCGGGATCGTTATACGCGGTATACGCCCGATCCTTTTCATTTTGGCTTTTACCTCGATCTTCAACGTTTTCTGGACTCGTGGCGAAATACTTCTTGTCGATTGGCATTTCATCCACATATATGCGGAGGGAATTTACAATGCCATACTGATAATTGTGAGGATCACCGTGCTTATAATCGGAACCGGTATGTTTCTGACATATACGACGACTCCGATCGCACTTACGGACGCCATAGAGGATCTGCTCTCTCCTCTGAAAAAATTAAAGGTTCCGGTTCATGATTTTGCAATGATGATGACGATCGCACTGCGATTCATCCCGACTCTCGTCGATGAAACGGATAAGATCATGACCGCGCAGAAGGCAAGAGGAGCCGATTTTTCAAGTGGCAGTCTCATATCCCGGGCTAAAGCTCTTGTTCCTGTTCTTATCCCGCTGTTTGTGTCTGCGTTCAGACGTGCCGACGAGCTTGCGGTTGCGATGGAGTGCCGTTGCTATCACGGAGGCGAGGGAAGGACCAGAATGAATGTCCGGCATTGCAGTGCGCGTGACTTTGTTGCCGTTGCCGTTATATTACTGCTCGGCGTCGGGCTTGTGTTGCTCAATATCCTGTCGTTCGGTTATTCGATGATGTAGGGGGTAGACAGAATGAAGATCCTGCTGAATATAAATTTTGTCGGAAGTGCATATTGCGGTTATCAGGTTCAGAAAAACGGCATAAGTATTCAGCAGAGGCTCAATGAAGCGGCGTACGCGCTGTTCGGGTTTGAATGCGACATAACGGGGTGCAGCAGAACCGACCGCGGCGTTCATGCCAATATGTTCTGCGCCTGCGTCAGCGAAAAAGGCGGAACCGGAATATCATGTACGATACCCGAAGATAAAATACCGATTGCTTTCAACAGTCTGTTGCCGGGGGACATATGTGTGCAAAGTGCCGCATACGTACCGGACGGATTTCATCCGCGATATGACGTGAAATACAAGGAATATATATATAAGATTCTCAACACCCCGCTCCCCGACCCGTTTATGTACGGGCGTGTATGGCATATCCCGGGACCGATCACACAGCATGACAGAGCGCGCATGAGGAGGGCGGCGGGCTTTTTTGTCGGAGAGCATGATTTCAGTGCATATATGGCGTCGGGCTCTTCTGTTTCGGATACAGTGAGACGCGTAATGTATGCAGACGTCGAAAGTGACGGAGAAAACATGATAATATTCCGCGTCGCGGCTGACGGCTTTCTGTATAATATGGTGCGCATTATGACCGGAACACTCGTTGCGGTCGCACAAGGAAAGCTCGAACCGGAGGATATACCCTCTGTCACCGCCTCACTCGACAGAGCGAGGGCAGGAATTACGGCACCGCCAGACGGGCTTTATCTTAACAGGATAGTATACAGATAGTTTTTTCACCGGGCAAGATCATGCGCCGCGGTTTTGCGCCGTGCATGAATATCGCGTAAAGGCAAGGATTCCGATATGAAAATACCTCTGCTTGATAAGATCAAAAGGAAAATAAACAGAGCCGATGCAAACGGGGATAACAGCGGAGCTGACAGCGCAAATGAGTCCCGAGGACGTGCACATGGAACGGCATCACGGGCAAAAGAGGCGCTCTCACACTTCTTCAGTGCCGAGCCACATAAAGAAAAGGTCCTCAAGTACGAGGACTTTGATGCGGCGGGAGACACGTATTATGCTACCGTTTCCGCTTTCTATAAAGTGGGGCAGAGGGTGCTTTGGGTGGCATGTGCCTTATTTGCAATAATTTCGGTGATATTCAATTTCAGAGATATCACATACGATAATTTCTTCTACCTGATCAAGGATTTCAACACGGCGGTGGATACCGAGAGCATAAGCTATGAGACGCTCTCCTACGATTCGTCGCAAAATCAGAGCTTTACTCTTTACCGCGGAGGTCTGTCTGTGGTAAGTCCCTCGAATGTTTCACTTTTCACGGCTACCGGCAGACGTACTCTCAACAGCAATTCTTCGTATTCCATGCCGTATTGTGTGTCATCCGACAAATATCTTCTCGTCTATGACACCGGAGGAAGCTCGTTTGCAATATATAACTCATTCGCCAAGGTTTACGACGAGGATCTCGGATACCCCGTCACCGACGCCTGCTTTTCCGACTCCGGAAAGTTTGCCGTGCTGACGCGCGAGGCGGATTATAAGGCTATCGTCATAGTATACAATAAGAATTTCGACAGAATTGCCAAGTTCAGTCGCGATTATAACGCCACGGATATAAGTATAGACAGCGAAGGAAACAGACTTGCGGTGGTATATTTCGATTCCGGTGACGGAAGCGGCAGAACGACACTGGCATACTACGATCTCAAAACCGGTGACAAAATAACCGAATATGAATTTGCGGGTGAGTTTCCGCTCGGCTGTACATTCCTTGAGAGCGGAGCACTCGGAGTCGTGACCACGGGGGCGGTAAGAATTTTCGACAAGAACGGAGAGTCGGGCACAAGGCATTCGTTTGCCCCGAAGAATGTGGCAGCTTTCTGCCTCGACAAAAACGGGATCGCAGTGGCACTCAACAACGGAATAATAAGCGACAGAAATCAGATATTAGTATTTGACAAAAAGGGAGAATTGTTATATAATGAAACGGTCAGGTCGGGGGCGGAGCAGATAGCACTTTCGGACGGTTACGTTTTCCTTAAAAACAGCTCGGGAGTGCTGCGGCTGAATCTCGGCGATTCCTCGGGGGCGCAGCTCGATTGCCAAAAGGGAAGGATGCTTGTCTACGACAGCAAAACGGTGCTCGTCTGCGCCGAATCAAAGGCAGTTTATCTGAATTTCGGAAATTGATCCTATAGTTTTGAAACGGAGATACGATAATGAATGTTTTTGATATTGTTACGCTTGCGATAATAGCAGTGGCGGTTATCGTGTGTACGATCAAAGGATTTGCAAAAATTCTTCTCAAGATCGGTGCGTTTATACTCGCCGTCATGCTTTCGAGAATTTTCGGAGAAAAGCTCGGTCTGGCGGTGTTTCCCAATCTGATAAAAAGCGACTCGATATCCGCGAGTTCGCTCAATAAGATCAACAATACGCTCGCACAGGTGCTCGGAACGGTCGTTCTGTTCATCGTTCTTTTCATCATTTTGAGAATAATCTCGATGATACTGTCAAAGGTAATAAAGAACGCGCCGGTGGCAGGTTCGCTTGACAGGCTGCTCGGTGCCGTTGTGGGAGTTCTCATGGGTGTGGCTGTCGTGTATGTTTTTGCGGTAGCGCTCAATATTTACGCTTCGATTGCTACGTACTTAAATCCCGATTCGGAAATATTCGGCACTCTCGCCGATACATATATAATAAAATATTTCCTGTAAAATAAAATCATTGATTGCCAGAAGGACGGAAAAATGAAATTAAAGGACATACCGAATATTTTGTCGATAGTGCGCATTCTGCTTGTTTTCGTTTTCATTTATCTCGCTTTTTTCGTGAATATATATGCCGCTTTGCTGGTATTTCTCATTGCGGGAGCTACGGACGTAGTTGACGGTTATCTTGCAAGACGTAATAACTGGATTTCGAACGCGGGCAAGATACTCGACCCTCTTGCCGATAAGCTTATGCAGTGCACGGTGCTTGTCACGCTGTATATAAAGAAAATAATTCCACTGTGGTTCGTGATACCGTTTTTTCTCAAGGAAATATTTACGCTTCTTATCGGTCTTGTCGTGATAAAGAAGAGAAGCGTGGTTGTGGTCAGCAAGTGGTACGGAAAGACCGCCGTGTGCATATTTTACGCAACGATAGTAGTATCCGTACTCTTCGGAAAATATCTTTCAAATCATCCCGTTGTGCATATTTTGATCTTTATTCCCGCGATAGTATTTGCGCTCGGGGCTTTGCTTGCCTATGTCAAGCATTATTCGGCACTCAAGACTCCCGGCGCCTCTTTACACGGTTCCAATGTGGATACCGGTGGTGCAGATCCGGATATAAATACCGAAAGGAACAATGATGCGGAGAATACCGCAAAAGAGATATAAATTATGGTTATGTGTTCAAAATGTCACAAAAGGGTTGCCGTCGTTTTTGTGACGAGAATCGAAAACGGCAATAAGATCAGCGAGGGACTCTGCATGAAATGCGCGAAAGAAATGGGGGTCCCGGTTGACAATATGCTCGGAAATGTTATGGATAAGTTCGGGATCTCTCCGGAACAGCTCGAGAACATGGAGAGCGAAATAAACGATTTTATTGCGGAGGGAAATCTGCCGTCGGAAAATGACGACAATGAGGACGGAGGCGCTCCCGCAATAGATATCCCCAAGCTTTTCAAGGATGCGGGACTTCCCGTTGAGAAGGATGACCAGAAGGGACGGAAAGAGGAGACGAAGCAGGGACGCGAAAAGGCAAAAAAGAACAAGTTTCTTGACGTGTACTGCCGCAATCTCACGAAGCGCGCTGCTGACGGAAAGCTCGACCGGATCATAGGGCGCGAGCGTGAGCTTGACCGTGTCATACAGATACTCTGCCGCAGACAAAAGAACAATCCATGTCTCATTGGTGAGCCGGGTGTCGGAAAAACCGCGATAGCTGAGGCACTTGCCCAGAGAATAGCGGACGGAAACGTGCCATACAAGCTCAAGGGTATACAGATATATCTCGTAGACCTCACCGCGCTTGTGGCGGGAACACAGTTCAGAGGTCAGTTTGAATCCCGTATTCTCGGACTTCTAATTGAGGTCAAGGAGGC
>JBJDZF010000356.1:0-2416 GCA_051867855.1 Eubacteriales bacterium | reverse complement strand
CGCTGCCTTGAGGGTTACTCCGAACGCTCTATTGAGAAAGCTGCGGCACTCCTTGCTGACGGCATGCTGCTCAGCGCAAGAGGTAATTCCGGCGTTATTCTTTCTCAGCTTTTTTCGGGCATTGCCAGCGGCTTGCGCGGCAAGGATACTGCAACAGTAACCGATCTTGCTGAGGCATTAAAGTCCGGTGTGAAACATGCATATGCCGCTGTGATAAATCCCACTGAGGGAACCATTTTGACGGTAGCGCGTGAAGCTGCCGAATTCGCATCGTCACGCATAACGGAAGAAAGTACGCTTGCATCGTTCGGCGAAGATTATCTTAAGGAGCTTGATGCTTCACTACAGCGCACGCCGGAACTTTTAGCTGCCTTAAAAGAAGCCGGGGTAATCGACAGCGGCGGGGCGGGTCTTTACTATATTGTCGATGGGATCATCAAAGCAGCAAACGGGGAACCAATCGGTTCGGACATCACCGTCAAGAAAGATATAACTCAAGTACCGGATATTTCAAAGTTTAATGAGAACAGTATTATGGAGTTCGGGTATTGCACAGAGTTTCTTCTTCAACTGCAGACCTGCAAGGGCGATATATCCGCTTTCTCGGTGGACGAGCTCATTGCTTATCTCGAAACAATTGGCGATTCCATCGTAGCTTTCCAGACAGGATCCATTGTAAAAGTCCATATTCATACCATGTCCCCCGGCATCGTCATAACACACTGCCAGAAGTACGGCGAATTTTTGACATTAAAAGTGGAGAATATGACGCTACAGCATCATGAGACGGCGGTTCAGAATCGGTTTCCCTCAAATGCAGGACATAGAATAAAACAGAAAAAGTATGCTGTTGTAGCGGTCGCTTCTGGAGACGGCATTAAAAAGACTTTTTCCGACCTCGGCGCAGATGTCGTACTTGACGGCGGTCAGGGAAACAATCCATCGACCGAAGATTTTACGAAAGCATTTGACAAGGCAAATGCTGCAACAGTGTTTGTTTTACCCAACAATAAGAATATCGTAATGGCGGCAAGGCAGGCAGCAGAGCTATACAAATCATCAAATGTTTTCGTTATTGAAAGCAAGAATGTCGGGGAAGGTTATGCAGCGCTTACAATGCTCAGCTATGATTCCGATGATGCGCAGATCATTTTTAAAGAGTTGACAGAGGCTACAAAGGGTGTGAAAACCGGAGCGGTTACAAAAGCGGTTCGTAATGCCCAAATCGACGGAATCGCAATTAAAGAGAACGAATACATAGGGTTTACCGATAAAAGAATGCTTGCTTCTGATTCGGATAAGTGCAAAACGGCGATGCATCTGCTTCAGGCGCTACAGGCCGAAGCGCATGAGTTTTTGATCGTAATATACGGCTCGAATATAGAAAGCTCTGATCGTTCGGATTTGACAGATGCTTTGGCGTCTACATATCCAAATGTTGAAATATACGAAATTTACGGCGGTCCGGATGCTTATGATTATACCTTCATTTTAGAATAGCGAGGTAGGAATTATGCCGGTGGATTTCACACCTCAAATGAAAAGCGAATTTACCATCATTGCCCCTGATATTTTTCCCACCCATATGGAGTTGCTGGCGGAGCTTTTCAGAATGTATGGGTATCACCTTGTCGTGGCTCATTATGAAGGGAAAAAAGTTATCGACACAGGACTCAAGTATTTGCACAACGACGTTTGTTACCCGGCAATTTGTATGTTAGGGCAACAGATATATGCGCTCACCTGCGGAGATTTTGATCCTCATAAATCGGCTCTAATACAGTTTCAGACAGGCGGAGGGTGTCGCGCATCAAATTACCTGTTTTTGCTTCGTAAAGCGCTGAACAACATGGGCATGGAATATGTTCCTGTTATCTCTCTCAGCTTTGGAGGATATGAAAAGTACAGCGGCTTCAAAATCACACCCCTGATGTTTGCCGCTGGTATTCGAAGCCTGGTTTATGGAGATATGCTTCTTCTTCTAAAAAATCAGTGTCTCCCTTACGAAGTAAACAAGGGCGACACGGATAATACCGTAAAAAAATGGGTGTCCACGCTGACAAATCAGTTTCGGGAAAAGAAAGGCTTGTCTGCCTCCGCGATGAAGAAAAACCTATCTCTCATGGCAAAAGATTTCCACGACATTCCGAAGCATAAAAAGGATTTGATCAAGGTCGGTATCGTTGGCGAGATTTATGTGAAATACTCTTCTTTTGGCAACAATGGACTTGAAAAATTCCTGCTGTCGCAGGGGTGCGAATACATGGTGCCCGGTGTTCTTGGCTTTTTTCAGTATTGCTTTGCCGACATTGAAGAGGACTATCACTATTACGGCGGCAGCAGACTAAAAAAATACGGTGGGAAACGGGCAGAAAAAGTAGCGGATCATTGGGAGAACTGGTTGACCGATTCGTTG
>JBJDZF010000355.1:0-10608 GCA_051867855.1 Eubacteriales bacterium | reverse complement strand
GCTACGGCGTAGCATCCAATGAGGACAGTGCCATCCAGGTTCTGTTCAACAATACTTACGCACGGTACACAAATCCCGATAAACCCATTATGTGGAAGGAATTCGGCTTCTCGGTCTGGAGCGGTTCAAATTTCCGCACAAACGGGATAAAACTCCAGAAACAGTATGCCTACTATCAGTACCTGCTGGATTATATTTATCGCAGTAACACCGGTGCTCTGTATTGCTGGTTCTTCGGGAATTATCGGATCAATGAGGATTCAGATTACGGAATCCTGAATCCCGACGGTTCAGACCGCCCCGCGACAGCACTGCTCCGTGAATATGCTTCAAAATTCCTCAATCAGAGCGATGACTTTACGGCAGAGGTACTTATCACCGTGGAGCGTGACGATTATGCAAACGGTATTACCGGTTTGTTCCAGGCGACCAAACAGCAACTTCTGGATGCCATGAGAGCAGGTAAAACCGTGGCATATGTGAACAAGCAGCAGACAGCCGTGGGAGAGGTATTTTATGCCGATGAGGTCCTTGATGAAGCGGTCGGAGGCAAAAAGGGAACAGGAATATATCCGCTGAGATACGTGAACGGATTGGTTAAAAATGTTACGGTGAAGCAGGAGGGTGATAAAAAGATCGCCTATATCACGGTGACAAATACTCTCTATGCAACCTGGCGTGCCGGTTCGGTCAAATTGGTCTCCACGGAAAACAGCGAGATAGATGTTGATGTGACCGTAACCGAGGAGCTCGGTTATCTGGAGGAAAGCACTTTGAGAGTGGAATTGTCCGGAAGCGGCAAACTGGCATTACGATTCTCTGTTGACGGTGTCATGTTCGGAGCGGAAAGATCACTGATCGTATAAATCATTATTTACAGGGCTTACGAAGATGATATTTAAAGAATTGTTAAAAATGAAGAAAACTGCGAGATCGGTATTTTTGATTGCAATGTGCTTGCTGTTGTCGGTATCCTTTTCGGCATGCGTGACCGATGAATCGGTTCCGTCCGATACCGAAGGGAAAACCGTTCACCGGCAGACCGATGAATCCGAATCGAATGATAACGTGACCGTGAAAGAAGATAATAAAAACGAGCCATCTGTGAAATTGGAATATTCGACCTACAAAATATCGGATTGTAAAGATAAATTCAAAATAATCGGAAGAAGCTCCGATGTCGCCGACGGAATAACCTGTGATTGGTCTGCTTCGGGAATCTCTTTCAAGGCAGTATGTCAGGGTGAATTATCGGTGACCCTGAATGCTTCCGCACAGACATACTTTACTGTATATGTTGACGGTGTGCGTCAGAATAAACGCTTTTCGGTAAGCTCTGGAACTCAAACACTTGAATTGGCGAAAGATCTGTCGGATGGCAGCCATCTTGTCACACTGCTGAAGCAGACCGAAAACTCCAAGTCCAACTGTGTATTGAAATCTGTCACACTTGCCGGGACTCTGGAGAACAGACCCGAGGATAGCAGACTGTTTTTGGAGTTTTACGGTGACAGTATTACCTGCGGTTACGGTAATCTTGCCAATACGGTAAATGTGTCCGATCCGGGTTCGGCGATCTGGCAGGACGGAACAGCGAGCTACGCTTTCCGTACGGCAGAAGCTCTGAATGCCGATTGGTCGATGATAAGCGTTTCGGGAATCCCTTTTTCAAAGGGTTACACGAATTTCACCATGGGACAGATCATGGAGAAGACGAATTTCAAAAGAAGTGACGATACATACTCTTTTGAAAGAATACCGTCATTGGTAATTGTTAATCTCGGAACTAACGATGCTCTGAACGGTGCTGATCCTACCGATGTTGAAGCTAAAGTCTCTCAAATGATAACAACTCTGAGGGCTCATTACGGAAGCAATCAAAAGATTTTGTTTGTTACCGGAATGATGAACGGTTCTTGTCGTACACAGATACTTAATGCCATCTCCTCTGCCGGAGGGGTTTCATCGGGACTATACGAATATCAGTGTAAGGGAAGTAATAACTCCGGGGGGAATGGGCATCCGAATATGCAGGCCCACATCAATGTGGCAGCAGAGCTGACAACGTTTATTCAGAACAACATTCTAAAGGGTTAATGGACAACAGAGACAAGATTTTTGCGCTTTATCGATACAGTCAATTTTCCGCTTATGTTTCCCATGTACTTTGGTGCATCAATCATAAAAGAATAAGGAGGACGATATGAAAATCTCAAACATTAAAAGAATGACAGCTTTTCTGACAGCATTGATTCTGACTCTTTTAAGCTTCGGCGGTATGTTTGCTTTTGCGGATAATACTGCCCAGGTCACTGCCGCGACAGTGTATGTAGACGGAACTCAGGAAACCGACGGTGACGGAACATTCAATTCTCCGTATAACAAGTTGTCGAGCGCAATGGCTGCAATCCGCACGTCAGGCGGCACAATTGTTGTCAAAGGCAGCACCGTTATTGACACTACCGAATGGCAAGCCGGCGGAACCGTGACGATCACGGGAGTGGATCCTGTGACCGGTACCGATTACAGAAAAGAAAAAGGTACCGGGGCAGCTCTGGTAAACCGCGGTGCGGCAGGGACCGCTACTGCCAGCAGCAATTTATACCTTGACAAAGGTGTCAATACCATTGTCCTTTTCCATATTGATTATTCTTCAAACGGGGCTGCTAATATCAGTTTTCAGGATCACAATGCTGAAATAATCGATTTTGTGCGTTGGAACAATGGCGTAAAGGGTCACTTTAATGTCGGATTCAACAAGAATGCCAGCCTTTCCAAGGTCGTTGCAGTTCTGGATAATGACTATGGTAATTTTTCAGCCGGTACACATTCGGGTGATGGAAGTATTACCAACGGAGGTATTGATCTCACGGTCAACAAGGTTAATGCCGATGCAAGTAGCTTGATGATAGGGAACCGTGGTACCGGAACAATGACGGTCAAGGGCGATGTGCTTCTGACACTTAATACCGGTCTGAAAACCTCTGTAAGTGTCGGTACCGGCGGAAGCGCAAAGTTTGTTCTTTCCGATACGTCAAAATTCTCCGTCATATGCAATAAGGGTTCTTCGGTCTGGTTCCGAAACGATGCTACCACCGGAGCTGACTATGTACCGGATGCAACAAAATATTATCAGTTGACCTGTACTGACGGAGCAACTGCAAAATACGGCGCAAACGGTGCTCAGTTCATTATCACCAAGGGTGATCAGGGCTCCCATGCGGTCATCAAAAACGAAAGCGATGAAGTGGTCGAAACCATTCGGTTTGACAGTACCGGCACGGCTGTTTTCAATGCTTCCGAACCCGGAAAATATACGGTTTCATGTGCCAATATCATTGAAAAATCCATTACCCTGCAGGACGATATTACTTTTAATGCCTATGCAATGCTGACAGCCGAACAGGCAGCTACGGCAAAGATGACCTTTGAAATGGTTACAGGCAGCGGAACAAAGACCGTGGAAGTCGCACCGGAGGCAACCGGGAACGAGGTAGAGTATGTTTTCCGCTTCTTCGAAATTGCTCCTCAGTTGATGGGAAAAACAATTTCCATGAAACTGGAAGATGAGAACGGTGTCCTTGCTACCGACAGCACTTCGGTAAAGAGTTATCTGGAATGTCTGTTGGCTCTGGATTCTTATTCGGGGTATTCTCAGGAAAAACTGGAGGCAATGAAGACACTGGTCAAAGATCTCCTTGTTTACGGCGGCGCAGCCCAGACCTATGTCAATGAAACGGCGGAAGAGAATGTTGCAGACGGTATTGTCGGTTCGGATTATCCTCTTCCGGAGCAGAGTGATTCAACGGTTCAAAACAGTGAAAAAGTGACATTTGAAGGTGCAAACGTATATTTTGATTATGTCAATAAGATCCGCGTGCGCTTTTCTGCCGAAGATATCAGCGGACTGACCGCAAAGATCGACGGAGCAAATGCAGAGTTTACGGATTGCGGGGACGGTACATTCGCTATCCACACCCAAGGCATCAGCGCTTTGAATTTCTCGAAGGTGTTTACTTTCTCCGTTTTTGAGAACGGTGTGAAAACTGCGGAGATGACATACAGTGTGAATTCATATGTATTCGCCAAGAAGGATTCGGAAGATGCGGCGCTCAAAGATCTTGTATTGGCTACATATGCGTATGGCGTGTCTGCCGAAGCATTTCAGAATGCCTGACGGGAGGTAATCACATGAAAAAGAAAAGTTACAGGCTTCCGGAAGCCGAAATAATTGTATCAAAGATGAGTGATATCATAACGGTAAGCGGATTCTATGGGGAGGAAGATTTCTTTGAGATCACTTGAGAATATGTTGAGGATCCGGTATTATAGTGTTATGCTTCTGATCTTAACGGTATTTGCCGCTTTTTGTCTGAGCTCCTGCAAGAATGATAAAATAACATCTGACACTTCCGGGGAGCAAACAACGGGATACGAATCGGAGCAAACCACAAACGAAGAAACGACCGAATCCGGTTCGGATACGACGTCCCCGTCAACAGACACCAAAGAGACCGGCATCGAGTTACCGAGGATCTGATCTTTCGTTGCAGATAATATATTGAAGGGAAATGAGATAATATGAAACACATCAAGATGATTTCTGCTTTTCTGTCTGTTTCCATCATGTTCTTTTCACTGATCCTGCCCGCCACTGCCTCCGCCCCCCCGCAAATGGATGCTGACGGAATTGTTTATGTCAACGGAGAGGCTGCCGTAAACGGCGACGGAGCGTGCGAGACACCTTTCAACAGTTTTTCGGATGCAATGAATGCCATCAGTACAGCCGGCGGAACTGTGGTGGTTATCGGAAAGACAGTTATCAATACATTGAACTGGGGTGCAGGCGGTACGGTGATACTGACCTCTGTGGATCCCGTGACAGGAAAGGATTATCGCGGAACAGATGATTCCGGCGCACACAACGGAAGCGGAGCTTCGCTCGTGAACCGCGGCAGTAACTTTGCCTCAACCACAAGCGAAACTCTTTATCTCCAAACAGGGAATACCAATACCGTGGAATTCCGTAACATCGATTATGTCAGCAATGGTCCGGGATTTTTGCAGATGAACGATCATGACGCTGTTATCGAAAATCTGGGACATTACCGTAGTACCGATCTTGTTGCCTTTACCGTAAATGATTTCAATATGGGCTTTGACAAGGCCGTGAGCGGCGGAAAGCTGACCGTAGTTCTGGACAGTACAAACAAGAGGGGCAATATTTCCATGGGCGCCACAGGCGCGGGAGGTTCTTCACCCTCTGCTACTCTCAACGGACTGGATCTCACTGTGAACTCCTTTAACAATCAATGGGATCAAAACATAAAATTGGGTAACCGTCCGGGAGGGACCTGCACAGTTACAGGGGATGTGTATCTTACGCTGAATATGCAGGATAAGGTACAGATCAATTGGGACAATATGGAGATGGCGGAGGGTACATCGATCTCCGTGATAGTAAATCCCGGTTCAAAGCTCTCAAATTCCGGTTCCATGCCCACTGCCCCGAGATATGAATTGAACTGTGTTGAGGGGGTAAGGGCAACTCACGGGAATACCGCACAGGATTTTCGCCTTCATGCCATGGAGGGGACTACACAGGCGGTGGTTGTAAATTCCTCTGGCGATATTGTTTCCGTTCTGGAATTCACGGACGGCGAATCCTCCTTCCATATGGAAGAGGCCGGAAAATACAAGGTGTACGGCATATCCGTCAATGCCATAGGTGCACAAAAAGCAACTAATTCAGACGGCAGTATTAATTACAGGTTCCTTGCAACCGTTCCCTCCACCGAGTGTCTGGAGGGTGTGGGTATGGAGGTTACTTACAATGACAATACAAAAGTAACTGCAGATACCAAACGCCTGGAGAAGTCATTGACCGTTACACTTGATAGTGGAGAGGAAACAGTATCTTCAGCGTTTGATTACGGCGCGGTCGGATTTACCACGCTTGCTGTGGAGAACCTTTCAGCCGCAGAGTCTTATACATTCAGCATCAGGACCTTTGTTATCATCAACGGAAATACATATTACGGTGCTGTTAAAACCCTGACAGCTTCTCAGGAGGGATAAGATGATGAAAAAACTGATTACTTACATCGCTCTGCTTTCCGGCATTGTGCTGATTTGTGCCGTATTTATTACCTCCTGCAATCGCCCCGACGATAGCGTGGAGGACACATCAGGGTCATCTGACGTTGCAACAACCTCTCCGGTTGTAACCGAGGGCGCAACGGCTGAAGGAACCGATACTTCCTCGCCGGGGATAGAAACCGATAAAAACGGGTTCAGTTATTATGAGGATACCGAAAAAGGCTATGGTCCGATTATCCCGTTTGATACCGAATCCATAGGAGAATGATTATGAAATTTAGCAGAATTATTGCGCTGCTGATGGCAGTGCTCCTGTGCTTGCCGACGATTATCGCCTGCGTTCATAAGGGCGATAATAGCGAGACGACGGCAGGTGAAAGTGTGACCACGGAACCCGAAGTTGAAACCGATGAATATCTGGACGGTTTGGACCGTTCCCTCGATTTCGGAGGTAAGACCGTAACTATCCTCTGGAGAGGTCTGACAGGCCAGTTCAGCGATGAACGTACCGGAGATCTTGTGGAAAACGCTATGTATGACCGTGACAGCAAGCTCAAACAGCGGTTGAATGTGAACATAAAAAATATCGGCATGGATTACAGTTATGCCACGAGAGCCGAGTATTTCGGAAATATTCAGAGCAGTGTCCTGGGCGGCGGGGAAGACGCCTATGACATAGTATCCGGACACTATATCATCATGCCCGGGCTGGTTGCCGCCGGCTATCTGTATGACATGAACAGCATGAACAATCTGGACTTCTCCCGCCCCTGGTGGGGAGACGGACTGGTTGAGGAAACAACGGTGAACGGACGTCTTTATCTGGCTACCGGAGACATCAACGGTTCTTACGTATCCGATGTCTATTGTATCTATTTCAATCAGACACTCATCAAGGACAACAAGCTTGAGGATCCTTATCAGTTGGTCAGAAACGGAGAATGGACTCTTGAGAAGATGGAAACGATGATCAAAGGACTTTACAAGGACCTGGATAGTAATCAGACCGCAAGTGACGGTGACCGTTACGGACTTTGTGTTCCTTCTACCAACTATGTTACCCCCTTTATGTTTGCTATGGGTATGCAGTTAACGAGCATGAATCAGAACAATTATCCCGAGATCGTCTGCAAATCCGACAAAGGCGAAAATGTGGTGGAACGGATCAAGAAACTGCTCTACGAAAATGAAGATGTTAAATTTTACAATGGTGACAAGGGGCAGTATTACCCGCAGGGAATAGGTCAGCTTTCCATTGACTTCGGCGAGGGACAGTATATGTTTGCGGAAGCGAAATTTTCCTTTGCAAAGGATATTTGCAACGCAATGGATAACGTTTCTGCTTTCGGGATACTCCCGCTTCCCAAGTATGACAAGGATCAGGACGGTTACTATACCTGCCTGGGAGAGGAAAATAATCTGTTCGGCATTACTATCAATGTTGCAGATACCGATATGGTTTCCGCTGTCCTTGAAGCAATGAGTGCTTACTCATATCAGAATGTTTCCACCGCTTACTACGAAAAGCAGCTTAAGCTCAGATATTCTGCGGATAGCGAAATGTCCCAGATGTTTGATCTGATACGAAACGGCGTAACATTCTGTTTCGGAAGTATATACGGATGCGATATGAACCTGCTGAGCAGCTGGTTCAAGGATTGCATCGGAAAGAATGAAAAAGGGTGGTCTACCTATGTGGAAGGTATGCAAGGTCCTGCCGAAGAAAAAATTCAAGATTTCTTTGAAACCGTAAAAAATCTAAAATAAATTTTGACTCTTCGCCGTAGGAGCAACGGGTGATTTTCCTTTGCCGTTTGGTATGGGGAAATCGCCCGTTCCTTTCAGTGGGCGAAGAGGATAACGGAGAAAAATTATGAAACTTAAAAAATCCGAATCAAACCCGATTTTGAAGCCGGGTGTCAACAAGTGGGAAAATCTATGCGTCTGTAATCCGGGGGCATGGTACGAGAACGGTACATTTTATCTGCTTTACCGTGCGGCGGGAGACGACGAGGAGCATCGCATATATTTCGGGCTTGCCGAAAGCAAGGACGGTATTCATTTTTGCAGGGTTTCCGATGAACCGGTGTTTGCACCCGGCACCGATGGACCTGATTCCGGATGCGTGGAAGATCCGAGGATCGTTAAATTTGATGATACATTCGTTGTGACATACGCATACCGCCCTTTTCCCCCCGGTCAGTATTGGAAGATGGCACCGGATCAGGTACTGCAGTACGATGTTTCCGACAGTATGCCATTGGTATTGCGGAATAATATTGCAAATTCCGGGATCGCCGTTTCAAAGGACCTGAAGCACTTCAGGCGTTTGGGTAGAATAACAAAAACCAACCTGGATGACAGAGATGTGATTTTATTTCCGGAGAAGGTCAACGGTAAATTTGTGATGCTGCATCGCCCGAAGGAATGGATCGGCGCGGATTACGGTTGCGAAAGCCCTTCGATCTGGATCAGTTTTTCCGATGATATGATGGAGTGGAAGGAAAGTAAGTTGCTCATAAAAGCCGGAGCCGAATGGGAAAGGAAGATCGGGGGAAGTGCGCCGCCTATAAAAACCGACGAGGGTTGGCTGACCCTTTACCACGGTGTGGATGAAGAGGGAGTTTACCGTGTCGGTGCATTGCTTCTGGACCTTAATGACCCCTCAAGGGTTCTTGCAAGGACCAAAGACTTTATTTTGGAACCGGAATTTGACTATGAGTGGGAAGGTCTCTATCATGGCGTGGTATTCCCCACGGGAAATGTGGTTGTGGACGGAATCCTTTATGTATACTATGGTGGAGCGGATAAATATTGCGGTGTAGCCACTTGCAGACTGGAAGAATTACTGGAAGAATTACGGCGTTGCAGGCTGTAAACAACAAATAAATATTAATCGATAATTTGTGTTAATGTTGGGAAAAGCCAACAGACATAGCGAAAGAATAAAACGAAAAGAGCATATCTGAAACAATCTGATAAGACGTTAAGTGACCAAGTCAAAGATTATCGGAGGTTTCGGATATGCTCAATTTATATTATTTCATCCGGGCGTGGACCGTATTGCCGAGGTGGCAACAGTAGATAGGGAAAAACGATTTTTTCATAATTTGTATATTTTTCATTCTTCTGCACAAAATATCTGCACACGGAGATTTATCCCGCACGGTGCCGTGCGGTCAAAACTTCGAATGTAATTTACGGATTGATTAACAATTTATCGTCGAAGCGGATTTTGCCATCTTCCGACGGGCGATAATGTTTGGAGGCTTAAATGAAGGCAACGGGCATAGTCAGGAGAATTGATGATCTCGGAAGAGTAGTCATTCCCAAAGAGATAAGAAGAACAATGAGAATACGCGAGGGCGACCCGACACTGACATCATTGACACCCGAGAACAGATTTATCTTTGCACTGCTCGATCTGTCAAAAAGACTTGCTGTAAATTGTGATAAATGACGAAATAATCGAGTAAACAATTTCGGGACAGTGAATATACGAAAGGGTGCATAAAATAATGCACAAAAGCCCGAAATCTCTTGTTACATAAGGATTTTGAAAAGATAAAAGTGCAAATTAACACTTTCAATGTTGTCTGCAAAGGCAAAATTTATCGGTAACTTACACAAAAATGAGGAGTTTTCGCTAAAAAACGAATGACTCCTCATTTTGGTGTGCTCGGCACGCGTTACAACCTGGCGGTGAAAGTCCGCTACAGACTTGGCAGTAGGAACTGTTAGCCAAAGGCAAGGGCGTCCATCGTGAGGTGGAGTCTGAAAGAAGCCCACGGCAAAGCCTCGGTATGACGAATAGAAACTGTATACAAGGCGTACTTGAAACGGACGAGTTTCCCAAACAAAACGAAGACCAATACTGCCCGAATTTCAAGGCGTAAATACAGCAGATATATGAGGCGAAGGTGGTAACGCTTACCAGAGGAGGTCTTGTCGGTGTGAAGAAGTAGACATATTCGAAACGGAACATAGTACACCAATATCGTTCACTACACGGACGACGGTTATTCGGGCGGTTCTTTTGACCGCCTCGATTGGAAACGTATGATGAGCGATATTGAAGAAGGCAAGGTCGGTACGGTCATCGCAAAGGATATGAGCCGTATCGGTCGTAATTATCTTGAAGTCGGCTACTATACCGAGGTCGTGTTTCGGCAAAGGGATATTCACTTTATCGCCATTGCCAACGGTGTGGACAGCGACAATCAAGGGAGCAGCGAGTTTGCTCCGTTTCTCAATGTGATGAACGAATGGTATGAGGAGGATTTCTATGACACCAAGGTCGAGATTGCCAAACTGCTCGGTGAAGAAGCACCCAAACCGCCTGATCTTGAAAAGCACTCCGCAGATCAAAAAGTCAAGAGGCAGGCTGTACCAAAGCCGAGTTGGATGAGAAGTAAACCCCAAAATAAAGATGATAGGGAGGGTAGGTAATGATAAAGGCAGAAAGTCTGAAAACTTTCTGCCTATAAACAATAACACCACTGCTATCAG
>JBJDZF010000354.1:0-2442 GCA_051867855.1 Eubacteriales bacterium | reverse complement strand
GGTCCCATTTTGAGAGCAATTTGGGCGTGAAAAAGGTGTACTTAACTTAAAGACCGGCAAAACTTTCACGCTAATCTCCTGTTTAGGGAAATTTCGAAATTCATATGCATATATTGTATCACACCAAAGCCTATTTGTCAAGCTTTGAACAAAAAGAAAGAATTTCAGGCTTCCAAAAAACGAATTATATATTTGGCTATAATCCACAAATTTTGCAATATTGCTTAAAATGCTATTGACAAGATAGAGTTTTATGGTAAAATAAACGTGTGAATAGTTCTCACTTCGAATAATTGAACAACAATGTACAAGCAAAAAACGGAAAGCATATGGAGGTATTTTTATGTCTTTGAAAAAAACGCTTTCATACATCCTTGTATTCGGCACTCTTATCTCTTGCGTTGCGGTATTCCCGGGATGCAAAAAAAATGATGGCGGAGAGGAGGAAACAACGTCCGGCAGCGCGGACAGCACGCAGACGGAATCGCCTTATCTTGACAATCTCCCGAACGGACTGTACTTTGATGGAGTCGATATAAGTTTTCTTATCGCGGAGCCGAGCGCAAATAAGGGCGGGACCTTCTCGGAGCGTTCCATATGTCTCGAAGATTATACTTACGGCGCGGACGGTACCAGCAAGGTGGACGAGAATGTCTACAACAGAAATATGGAGATCAAAAACAGACTCGGGGTGAATATCGTTCCCAAGGTCATCGACAACGGTATTTCACAGAATGCCATACTTACGAGTTTGCAGGCGGGCGATTCGGAATTCGACATAGTGTGCGCCTATCAGGCGATGGATATAAGTCTGGCACTTCAGGGTCTTGTGCTCAATCTGAACGATCTTGACAGCTTTGATGCCGACTACATAGACATAAGCCAAAAATATTGGTCAAAGAATTACAGCGAGGCGCTTTCCTACAATAAGAAAATGTACTGGATAACCGGAGACCTCTCCCTCAGATATCTCGGCGGTATGTACTGTACCTTTGTAAATCAGGAGATCTATAATAACAACTTTGCAAACGACGAGAACTACGGCAGTATATACAATGTTGTGGATAACGGAAAATGGACTCTGGAAACTCTCAGGGTCATGTCAAAAGCAGTTTTCAGGGATGTCGGTGATACAACGGGAGAGGTTGACGAGAACGACATAGTCGGACTGGTCGTTGAAAAGAACGATATGCTTGACGGAATGTCCATAGGCGCAGGCGTCATATTCAGCGAGAAGGACAAAGCGGGAAACATAAGCATAGCACTCAGCAATTCCGAAAAAAATCAGAGTGCTTACGGCTTTATAAATGAAATGAACCGCATTTTTACCACAGAAGGCAGTTCTCTCTACATCGAAAAGCAAAACCATTCTCAAAAGGCCATGACAATGTTTGCAAAGGGAAAAGCTCTGTTCGTTCACGATAAGATATATCAGGCGGAGGTATATCTGACAACGATGGAGGGTGACGCGCCATATGCTATAATTCCGTCACCGAAGCTCAATGATGAACAGGAGAATTACCGTGCGGGTATCCACGACGGGTGTACTTTGTTCGGTATTTATTATAATAGCGACTCAATACCGGCTGCTGCGGCAACCCTTGAAGCCATGGCGGCGGCAAGCTACAAGACGGTGTCCCACAGCTACTATGACGAGGCGCTCAAGTTCAGATACTCCAAGGACCAGGATTCCTCGCGAATGATCGACCTTATCCGTGACAGCGTATATATCGATTTTGCGTTCGGATGGGGCAGATCGATAAATAATATACACAACTTCTTCAGAGATGCCGTGGAAGAGACGGCAAGGGCTTCCACATTCCGGGCACAGGAAAAGGTCTGGAACTCAAATCTTGCCGCGCTGCTCACTGCTTTGACCTAAATAAATAATTAAATATAGAGAGGTAAAAAGTCATGAAAAAAGTTCTGGCGGTTATCATTACCGTGCTTATGCTGTCAAGTGTGATGACCATTTCACCGTTTGCGGGGGAGGTGTCGGGGGCTACTGTCAAAATAGCCACAGCCGCCGACCTGCAGAAGCTCGGGGATGCCGATCTGCTCGACAAAAGCTTTGTGCTTACCGCAGACATCGATCTTTCCGACGTTACATGGACGATTATAGCCAATTTCAACGGTATTCTTGACGGCAAGGGACACAAGATCACGGGGTATACCTCAAATGCTCCCATGTTCAATACGCTTGGCAGTACCGCGGTTATCAGGAATATCACTCTTGAAAACTTTACGGTATCCGCCGACAAAAAGGTATGCGCTCTCGCGTATGTCAATTCCGGCACTGTTTCCGGACTGACTGCCAAGGGGTTGAAGGTCACGGCGGCAAGTACCGACGCGTCTGGCCTTATATATGAGAACAAGGGCAGGATGGAGAATGTGGACGTTGAGGCAGAGATCGTGGGAAGCGGTGACAGAGCAGGGGGAATA
>JBJDZF010000353.1:0-2475 GCA_051867855.1 Eubacteriales bacterium | reverse complement strand
ACATTTTTTTGATACGTCACGGTGAATCTGTGACAAATACGGGAGAAAACTATGTTAAAAGGATTCCGGATCATCTTGTGGAACTTACAGAAAAGGGTAAGCAGCAGGCACGGGAGAATGGTGAGTGGTTGGTTCGGTATTGCAAGGAACAGGATATTGACTTGTCACGCGCGCGCATTTGGAGAAGCCCTTACGTGCGCACAAGACAGACGAGCGAGGAATTCAACAGGTATCTTCAGATTAAGGATATCCGCGAGGACATTACGCTTACAGAACAGCAGTTCGGACTGTTTGACGCTGTCCCTGAGGAGGAATGGGGAACGCTTTACCCTGCTGAATTTGCCGAATATTTGCGTCAGAGAAACAATTTTGGCAAGTTTTATGCAAGGCTGCCGCTCGGAGAAAGTCCTTTTGATGTAGCAATTCGTGTGCATCAGTTCATTGATTCCATCTGTAGGGACTATGAAAAGCACGGCATCGACACTTTGTTTGTATTTACGCACGGTACGACCCTGCGCACTTTTCTTCTTAGATGGTTTCACTATTCTCCGGAGTGGTATCACGAGGAGCGGAATCCGAAAAACTGCTGGATACGTGAGATCGACGGACAGAGGGATTGCGGTTACATAAACGTGCGGGTTGAAGGATGAGCACCATGAAGCGTTTATTTGTTGTATCCGACATACACGGGCATTATACACTTTTGAAAAAAGCACTGGACGACGCAGGTTTTGACGAAAACAATGGCAATCATATATTCGTGTGCTGTGGCGATCTTTTCGACCGCGGAAGAGAAAACAGAAAGGTTTATGACTTTATAAGGCGTCTTAAACGCAGGGTGCTGATACGCGGAAATCACGATGAGCGGCTGAAGGAGATAATTGAAGAAAAGCAACTCCGCTTTTTTGATATTCACAACGGCACGGATATAACGGTAGCTGAATTTTTCGGCAACGGGTGTATTAACGCTTTTGGGGAAATCGAATTTCCCGAGCACGGAAAAATGGCGGGAAATCTTCGGCGATTTATCAGCTCTATGCTGGACTTTTATGAAACCGAGCACTATGTGTTTGTTCACGGTTGGATCCCGGTAGAATCAGAAACAGAGGAAAAAATGGTGTACCCGCTTGAAGATTGGCGATGTGCGGATGCTAAAGCGTGGCATCATGCCCGATTTCTTGAATGGCAACAGCTTTACGGGACTGAGGCGATGCTGCCGGAAAAAACGATTATTTGCGGACATCGGCCGACACGCTTCGGAAATATGTTCGATCCTGCCAGAAATCCGGATGACTCAAGCATATTTTACGGTAAAGGTATGATTGCAATTGATGCCGGGACAGTCAGAAGCAGGAGAATAAACGTGTTGGTGCTTGAGGATAATATCGATTTTTTATAATGGTCGGCGACAATAATCAATAAAATTGGTAGAAGAGGAGCAGAATGGGATGAATGATGTTAAAATTATTAAGATACTTGTTGAGTATTATGAAACGGTATCAAATGTATTGCAGTATGAACCGGATAGTGAAAACGAAAAATTGTCAGATGCAATTTTAAAACTTCTTCTTGCCATATTTAATTCAGATGATGCAGAAAAAAAGTGTCGTGAGATGATCAAATCCACCGAATGCATGCAAACATTGGCTGATATTGCACTCGTAAAAAATGACAAGACAAAATCAAATAATATAGCATATGAAATAAAGTCATCGGTTTTGAAGAAGACAGGAATAGAATGCGTGAATGTATTTGACATGGATATGTTTGTGTTGAGTACCCAAAAATCCGCATTGGCAGGCGACAGATGTTCGTGCAAGCTTTGGGCTTGCATGAACTGGCTGGGTATTGGTATTCCTGAAAACCAAACTACGGCAATTGAAATATGGAAACAACTTGCCGTGTGTGGAGAGATTACTTCTGTTTCTGCATTGATTTATGGATACAGTTGCTTGGGCAATACCAAAGAAAAGATCAGATGGGAAACAGTTTCCCAAAAGCTTGAAGCAGCATATGAAAATTTTATGCCGATGGTGTTCCCGGACAATGCTGAAGTTGAATACTTAAACGGTATTGAACTCGCTAACCTGATCCTTGCAATAAAGAGTAGATCGACTCGCGATAAGAACAGTGCATACATAAATCGGGCTATGGCATACTATGTGCTGTATGATGAGGATGAATTTGAAGAAAAACTGAAAAATCTTTCAACCGATAAGGACTTCTATTCTTTGCTTTGGAACGGTAGGAAATATAAGAACAAAAAATTCGGTTTTTAAGGAGGCATTATTCATGAGTAAGTTTGACATATACGGTGTTGACAGCGGTAATTTTTTCACCAAAACACGTACAGTATTTCTTTATGGGGAAATCAATGCGGCTATGGCATACGAAATTGGGTGCAGGCTGAAATATCTTGACTATGTAGATTCAAACGAGCCGATTACCGTTGAAATAAACTCACAGGGGGGTGAA
>JBJDZF010000352.1:0-10813 GCA_051867855.1 Eubacteriales bacterium | reverse complement strand
CTGTCCGAGCATATCGGTTATATCATACTCCTGATACTGTATTCTGTTCCTGTAGCTCGTAAATCCCGGTGTAAGCACACGGCTTCCGACCCTCCTGCCGTTAAGCTCGGCAAAATAAAGTCCCATGGCACAGGCGTACAGATACGCCTTTTTCACTTTTCCCGAAGCTCTGAAGCTTCTTCTGAATTCAGCCGACGCAAAGCCTGTATCCGACGGCGCCGTTATCCATTTATCATTGTTCATGTACAGTTCCTCCGTTGTGTGAGATTTAACAAAATTATACACTATTTTATCACCTATTCAAGCGTTTTTCTTATCCTTTAAAACGTCTTTTTTTGCTCTGATCGCTTCCGTCCGTCGTGTAACATATCCCACAACGATATATATATTCCAATGTGAGAAAGTATTGACAAAGCGCGTTTTTTGGTATATGATATGAGTATAATTTGCGAAAAACCACAAACGGAGGCATTATAATGTTCGGCATGATCTTCTCTCTGATATTCGTTTTCTTCGCCGTCCTCTCAGCCCTTATGGGGATGCTTAAAGGAAGAAAACGGTCCTGGGCTCACGGCGTCGCAAGAATAGCGGTGGTAATTGTATCCGCTGTCCTTTCCATGCTACTCTCAAGCTTTATCTCCTACCTGATAGGAAAAATTGCGTACAACGGCATATACTCTGCCATTCCCGACGGAAGCTTCAAGCAGATATTAAACGATCTGCAATCCGCCCCGGATGTTTTCAGGGCAGTTGTGGCTATGATGATAGCACCTATGCTGTTCGTAACCTTCTTCCTCATAATAAAGGCGATACTCAACAAATTCAGCGGAAAGCTTGCCGACCTGATCCTGAAACTGACAACAAAATCCGCCGACGCCTCCGAAAACACATCCGACACAGCACCCGCCGAGGCAAATACCGAGATCTCGGACAACGGTGAATCGGGTAAGGAAATACCTGCGAGCCGCCAAAAGAAGTTTGATCCGATAGGTGCGCTGTGCGGAGCGATCTGCGGTTTTCTGATATATATCGTGCTTCTCATACCGTTTAACGGCTCGCTTTCTCTCATAGGAAGCACTGTAAATGTAGTCGGCTCCGCTGTACCTAACAACGCCGTAGCAGACACCGTTCTCGACGTATCACACGGAATCACCGACAATGCGGGCACGAAAACTGTTTCCGCTCTCGGCGGCAACCTCATATATTCGGGACTGACCACATATAAAGTCAACGGAGAGCTTGTTTCGCTTGCAAATGAATCGAGATTTCTCTCCACACTCTCCGAGGCAGTATACGACATCGGAGACGACAGCGTTTCAAATGAGGTTGCCGCAGATGCTCTGCGCGAAGCCGGAAAAAGATTTGAAAAGACATCAGTGATCCCCATGCTCCTGTCCGATTTCATGAACAGCGCAGGCGAAAGCTGGCGTAACACGGGCGAATACCATGGTATACGCGAGCCGCAGCTCGGCGGTGATCTTGATAAGATCACCGATGCCGTCATCGACAGCCTTTCGGGCTCCACCTATGACAAGGTACGCGCCGATGTCAGAACCCTCTTCAATGCGGGAGCAAAAGCGATAGAATATCACGATTCCAAATTCAGCGAGGGTTTTGATATACTGAAAATACTCTCCAACGAAAAACTTGTGGCTGGGGTAATGTCCGCCATACTTCAGAATGAACGTCTTCAACCGGTCGTCGGCGCCATTGCCGACACCGGACTTCAGCTCCTCGGCAAACAGCTTTGCATACCCACAAGCATGACGGACAATTACGACGCGTTTATATGCGAGGCAACCGATGCACTCAATATCGTATGTGACGGCGAGCTTGAATACGCCGCACAGTCGATCAGATCGGTTTATAAAAAATACGGCATCGAGCTTGACGGCGGAGTTGCCGAGGCGATAGCGGTATCCGCATACATTAACTACCTCAAATGCGGTAAAATGGATGATGCCTCGTGCAGATCCTTTCTCTCCGACAGAGCCGCGGAAGGCAGTGCGACGGTGCTTACCGTGTCGACTGTGCTGAACGATATGGTATCGATCTATGATCCTCTCGACACCCCCGAGACCTTCAGAGTCAAGGCGCAGGCAAAGCTTGTATCATACGCAGGCACCGATGAGGGCGACTCCGGTATGCTTGCCGGATTCCTTACGGATTCGCTCTTTGATTCTCTCGGTAAAATTACCGTTCCGTACACTAAAGCGGTCGTCATCTCCCCCGACGGATTTGCCGAGTCGACCGGCACCGTAACGCTTGATGATATTGACGCCGGGCGTGAGGAGATAACCGACCCCGAGGCAGAAGCACATGAGATCGCCGGAATTATCTCGTCGATTGCCGATCTGGCAGTCTCAACCGGGGAATCGGATTACGACGTATGCGACATAGTTGTCCGTTTCGGACCAATGCTCGACAGCACGGCAAACAGCAAGACCTTCGGCAGAGAGACCTCCGAAAACCTTCTTACGGGAATGTTGCAGTCGGATAGCCTGCGCTCGCGCATCGGGATCTCCTTTGCAAGCGCAACGGAAATAGCACACTCGGTAAATGCAAGCGCAGAGGAAAATTCATACACCGTTCTGATGCTCTCGCTTTCGCATACGATCGGAATTATCCGTAACGCGTCTGACGGAACGCCGTCCGCTCAACAGGTAATTGACCTCATACAGGATCTCACTCCCGCCGCTGCGGAAACGCTTCAGCTTCTTTCAACAGCTGATATGGTACAGAGCTACGGCGTCCCCGAGAAGAGCGCCGATGGCGTGGCTAACCTCCTTTCTGATATGTTCGGCAATATGTCCGACGCGAAGGAAGCAGGAATGACCGAGGAAGAATATCAGAAAGAGGCCGATGCCGTCAGCGACATGATGACGCTGGCAATGACGGCAGGTAAGGACGATTCCTCAAGCGGTACCTTCGGAGAAGACGGAAAGCTCGGAATAACATCGGACGAATATGTGGACCGCATTATCGATTCATCCGTCATGTCCAAAACGATTCTCGAGAGCGTATACAAGGACGGCAGCGATGAGCCTGTCACAGACCCGATGAATACGGGCGACAGACTCTCTGATGATGAAAAGAACGATCTTGTCTCGTCTCTCGATGCACGCTGGAAGGAACAGCTTACAAGCTCTGACGACGAAGAAGCCAACGAACTCTACGGAAAGCAGCTTATATCCATTGCCGCAATGCTCAACGTAAGCGTAACGATATCCGGAGACTCCGTAACCGCCGCTTAAAGCGGAGTGCCCACATTACGATATAATAGCTCTCAAAGGGCTGTCACTTATGCAAAAATGCGTACGTGACAGCCCGAATTTTCGCTTTTTTGAGGTGTCATATGTGTTTTTGACTACAAAAAAGGCTACATATTTATATAATGTATATCACCTCTGCCGATTGACATCAAAGGAATATTGTGGTAAAATATCAAGACAGTTGAGTAATTATGATATACGGAGGACTCCTCAAATGAATAAATATCCTTTGAAGCTCTCGGCAGTGACCAAGAGCTCAATATGGGGCGGCGACAGACTCAAGACCGAGTTCGGGATCCGCTCCGACCTGACTTGTGTGGCAGAAGCATGGACACTTTCCGTCAGAGAAAAGGAAATGTCCGTAATATTAAACGGTCCCTACCGCGGTATGACCCTCGGAAAATATATATCGCTTACAAACGGAGACTGTGTTTCCGCGGGCTTCGGGCAGAAGAAATTTCCGCTTCTTATCAAGCTGATCGATGCCGCCGACAAACTTTCGGTGCAGGTGCACCCCGATGACAAATATGCGTCAGAGGTCGAGCATGACGTCGGCAAGACCGAAATGTGGTATATTGTCGACGCGAAAGAGGGTGCCGAGCTGATATACGGAATGAGCGACGAAATATCTCCCGAGGAATTCAGAAACGCCGTAAACAGCGGCGATATCGGCTCCGTACTGAGGCATATCCCCGTTCATAAGGGGGAGACGTATTTCATTCCGTCCGGAATGCTCCATGCAATCGGTGCGGGAATACTGATCGCGGAAATTCAGCAGAATTCGGATCTGACATACCGCGTTTACGACTACGACAGACGCGACAAAAACGGCAAGACACGCGAGCTTCACGTAAAAAAAGCGCTCGACGTTACGAGAAAATTTACCGACAGCGAAATAAATGCCGTAAGATTTGCGCGCGGAAACGGAGATACGCCCGACGTACTTGCAAATTCTGAATTTTTCAGGGTGGTTTTGCATAATATAAACGGTGAAGCGCACCTCAACGTCACCGACGACAGCTTTGCTTTTTTACTCTGTATCGAAGGAAACGGCAAAATTTCGTACGACGGAACAGATTACACAATTAAAAAAGGAGAGGGATATTTCCTGCCCGCCGGACTCGGCTTCCCGGTGCTTCACGGAAATATGACGCTCATATCGGCAGGACTCTGAATAGCCGCAACAGTTAATTTATACCGGAGAACAATAAGATGAGAAAAACAAAAATAGTTTGTACGATAGGTCCCGCATGTATGGATGAGAACACACTGCGGGAAATGTGCCTTGCGGGAATGAATGTGGCAAGACTCAACTTCTCGCACGGCACTCATGACGACCACCTGCACGCCATAACCCTCATCAAAAAGGTCAGAGAGGAGCTCGGTCTCCCGATAGCGATATTGCTTGACACCAAGGGACCCGAATACAGAATAGGAACATTTGAAAATTCAAAGATCACTCTCTCGGAGGGCGATACGTTTTCCTTTACCACGGAGGACATCGTCGGAGACGAAAAAAGGGTTTCGGTAAGCTACAAGGGCTTGCCCGCCGAGATGAATCCGGGTGACAGGATACTGCTCAACAACGGGCTTATGACCTTTGAGGTGATAAGCACGGATGAAACGGATATCGTCTGCCGCGTCATTGTGGGCGGAGAACTTTCCAACAGAAAAAGCATGAGTTTTCCGGGTAAGGTCTTAAGGCAGGTATATCTGAGCGAAGCAGACAAAAGCGACATAAAATTCGGAATCGACAACGGAGTCGACTTCATTGCCTGCTCTTTTGTCTCAAACCGCTATGACCTCATGTCCGTAAAGGAGTTCATGAAATCCTGCGGCGGCACGGATATCGACGTAATAGCGAAGATAGAAAACCGCTCCGGGGTCGACAATATAACCGATATATGCAAGGAATGCGACGGTATCATGATCGGCAGAGGCGACATGGGCGTTGAAATTCCATTTGAAGAACTGCCTGCCATTCAGAAACACCTGATCACCACCTGCCGACTGCTCGGCAAGCGCGTGATAACAGCCACGGAAATGCTTGAATCGATGATCCACAATACGCGTCCGACCAGAGCCGAGATATCCGACGTGGCAAACGCGGTATACGACGGAACAAGCGCCATAATGCTCTCGGGAGAAACAGCCGCCGGAGCATACCCTGTGCTCACCGTCAGAACCATGTCGAAGATTGCGGAGGAGACCGAGAAAAATATTAATTACGAAAAGATGTTCAAGACCTCGGAATTTATGATACGCAATACGGTGGACGCAATATCACACGCCACCTGCGGAATGGCGATAGACATAGGCGCCAAGGTCATCGTCGCCTGCACACTTTCCGGAATGACGGCGAGAATGGTGTCGCGCTTCCGCTGTCCGGTCGATATCGTGGGCATGACCACAGATGAAAAGACGTGGAGAAAGCTCGCCCTGTCATGGGGAGTGGAGCCGATAATCAGCGAAAAATTCAACTCTCCCGACGTCCTGTTCTACACCGCAAAGCACCTGGCGCAGGATCATATGAAGCTCTGCCGCGGAGACAGAGTCGTCATAACGGGCGGCGTGACAAACGGATCTTCGGGTAACACAGATATCATAAAGGTAGAGACAGTCTGAAATCACAAAACGGGGCATTCCCTGCACCGCGGGACCTTCCCTGCGTCGCAGGGAAGGTCTTTTTCTCTTCTGTCTTTATTCTATTCAAACTTAATTTACAAAGAACGGTTTAAAAAAAACGTTTTTTACGGTATACTTACCGTGTTCGCTTATCGGAGGTGTTATATTGATGATAAAAAGGCTTTTGAAGTGTGTACGGGAATATAAATTCAGTTCGATCATTACTCCTGTTTTCATGGCTTTCGAAGTTATCGTGGAATGTATAATTCCGTTCGTGACGGCAAAGCTCGTCAATCAGATAGAATCGGATTGCGATATTGCAACCATAGCAAAATACGGAATGATACTTATACTGCTCGCCGCCGCATCCCTTGTGTTCGGAATGCTCGGCGGACACTTCGGTGCCGTGGCATCATGCGGATTTGCAAAAAATGTGCGACACGACCTCTTCCGTGCCGTTCAGAGCTTTTCGTTCGGGAACATCGACAAGTTTTCAACCTCGAGCCTTGTAACAAGGCTCACGACCGATGTAACCAACGTCCAGATGGCGTACATGATGTCAATCAGAATAGCAGTCAGATGTCCGCTCATGCTTGTCTTTGCTCTCTGCATGGCAATTTTAATAAGCCCTTCCCTCTCACTTGCCTTTGCGGTCGTTCTTCCCGTGCTTGCGATCGGTCTTATTTTCATTATAAAGAATGCGTATCCTGTTTTCAATTCCGTCTTTAAGAAGTACGACAACCTCAACAACTCCGTTCAGGAGAACGTAAACGGGATCCGCGTAGTCAAGGCATATGTACGTGAGGATTACGAAAAGGAAAAGTTCAAGACCGCCTCGGACGAGGTGTGTGCGGACTTCACAAAAGCAGAAAAGCTACTTGCGCTGAATTCGCCTCTCATGCAACTGTGCATGAACTCGGTCATGATCATCGTCTGTTTCTTCGGCGCGAAGCTCATCATCGGCTCCGGCTCCCGGGAACTTAGCGTCGGAGAGCTTTCCTCACTCATTACATACGGCATACAGATCCTTATGAGTCTTATGATGCTCTCAATGGTTTTCGTCATGATCACAATGTCCCTTGCCTCCGCGCGAAGAATCGTCGAGGTTCTTGACGAGGAAAGCATGATCAGAAATCCCGACGATCCGGTACTTACCGTTCCCGACGGCAGTGTGCGCTTTGACAACGTGTCGTTCAGATATTCGCCGGATGCCGAAAAGTTTGCTCTGTCCGACATAAATCTCAACATTGCCTCCGGGGAAACGGTGGGCATTATCGGCGGCACCGGAAGCAGTAAATCCTCACTGGTCCAGCTGATCTCCCGACTTTACGATGTGACCGAAGGCTCGGTCAGCGTCGGGGGCACGGACGTAAGACAATACGACCTTAACGCGCTCCGCAACGAGGTCGCCGTGGTTCTCCAGAAAAATGTCCTCTTTTCTGGAACAATAAAGGAAAACCTCCGCTGGGGAGATCCGGACGCGTCCGACGAGGAACTGGTACGCGTGTGCAAGCTGGCGCAGGCGGACGAGTTCATAAACTCTTTCCCCGACAAATACGATACCTACATCGAGCAGGGCGGAACAAACGTCTCCGGCGGTCAGAAGCAGCGTCTGTGCATTGCAAGGGCACTGCTGAAGAAGCCGAAGATACTTATTCTCGACGACTCGACAAGCGCCGTTGATACCAAAACGGACGCGCTTATAAGACGTGCCTTTGCGCAGGAAATTCCGAACACCACAAAGATCATAATCGCGCAGAGAATTTCCTCCGTCGAGCACGCCGACAGGATCGTGGTCATGGACAACGGACACATCGACGACGTGGGTACTCATGAGGAACTTCTCTCAAGAAACAATATCTACCGCGAGGTATACGAATCCCAGAACAAAGGCGGTGAGAACGATGACTGAAAAGAATAATTCAAATCGCCCTCCGATGCCCAAAAAAGGCGGAATTAAAAGACTCATAAAGTTGCTCTTCTCCGAGTATCGCGCCCTGCTTGTCATAGTCATCGTGTGTATCATACTCACGGCAATCGCCACG
Source organism: Eubacteriales bacterium (assembly GCA_051867855.1). Classification (GTDB taxonomy): domain Bacteria; phylum Bacillota; class Clostridia; order Oscillospirales; family CAG-272; genus HGM12713. The sequence goes on along the minus strand of JBJDZF010000352.1, from coordinate 2,871 downwards.
ACGGTGGCAAGCCTGTTTATGAACATACTGATAAACTACATAAAGGATGGGGTAGATAACGGCTGGGACGCGGTCTCCTCAAAAATAGTCACCGCCATTCTGATCATGTGTGCGATATACGTCGTAGGCATAATCGCGTCGTTTGTTTACAACCGCCTCATGGCGATAATCACACAGGGATTCCTCAACAAAACACGTCAGAGGATGTTCTCGGCAATGCAGGATTTGCCGATAAAATACTTTGACACTCATCCCCACGGCGATATCATGTCGTATTATACAAACGATATCGACACCATGCGGGAGCTGATCTCACGCAGTCTGCCGACACTTCTGATGTCCGCCGTGACCATTGCCGCGCTTGTTTTCTATATGCTGTATCTCAGCATCTGGATGAGCCTTATCGTGCTTGCAGGGGTTGTCGTAATGCTGATCGTCGCAAAGAATATAGGCGGCAAGAGTGCCAAATACTTCGTAAAACAGCAACGCTCCATTGCAAAGACCGAGGGCTTTATCGAAGAGATGATGAACGGACAGAAGGTTGTCAAGGTATTCTGTCACGAAAAGCAGAGCTGCGACGATTTTGACTCTCTTAATGAGAGTCTTTGCAAGGACGCGACCGACGCACACAGATTTGCCAATATCCTCATGCCGATAATGGGCAACATCGGAAATTTCATGTACGTTATAGTTACATTTATCGGCGGACTGTTGCTGATATACGGAAATGTTTCCAACATTTCACTTTCGGGGCAGGCTCTCGGAATCGCAGTTATTGTCCCCTTCATGAACATGACGCGTCAGTTTACACAGAATGTCTCGCAGATTTCACAACAGCTCAACTCAATAGTGATGGCGGCTGCAGGTGCTTCGAGAGTGTTCGAGCTGATCGACGAAAAGCCGGAAACCGACGACGGATATGTAACTCTTGTAAACGCCAAGGAGATCGACGGAAAACTTTGCGAGTGTCCCGAGCATACGGGAATGTGGGCATGGAAGCACCCCCACAGCGCGGACGGAAGCGTAACGTACTCAAAACTCTGCGGGGACGTGACGATCGACCACATGGACTTCGGCTACAGCGAGGATAAGATCGTCCTTCATGATATCACGCTCTACGCAAAGCCCGGGCAGAAGGTCGCCTTTGTAGGTGCAACGGGCGCAGGTAAAACGACTATAACAAACCTGCTCAACCGATTCTACGACATTGCGGACGGAAAGATCCGCTATGACGGAATAAACATCAACAAAATAAAAAAATCCGACCTGCGCCGATCTCTCGGAATAGTCCTCCAGGACACAAATCTCTTTACCGGAAGTGTCATGGATAACATACGCTACGGCAATCTCAGTGCCACCGACGAGGAATGTATCGCAGCCGCCAAGCTTGCCAATGCCCATGATTTTATCGTTCGACTCCCCGAGGGTTACAATACAATGCTCACCGCAAACGGTGCAAATCTCTCGCAGGGTCAGCGCCAGCTGATCTCCATCGCACGCGCCGCTGTCGCGGATCCGCCCGTCATGATACTTGACGAGGCGACCTCGTCCATAGACACACGAACCGAGTCCATCGTTGCCGCGGGTATGGACGCGCTTATGAAAGGGCGTACCGTGTTCGTCATCGCCCACAGGCTCTCAACCGTTCGTAATTCCGATGTTATCATCGTTCTCGAGCACGGAAGAATTATAGAGCGCGGAAGCCACGAAAAACTCATTGCCGACAAAGGCAAATACTATCAGCTTTATACCGGAGCTTTCGAGCTCGAATAAAGCACAAGCGCCGCGGGACGGCTTTAATGCCTTCCTGCGGCGCGGATAAATCCGAAAACAAATATATTTTTACATAGATTTCATCGCCGTGTCCATCTTAAAAGAAAGGCAGGAGAAAATGCCCGAAGAACAAAAGGATATTCTTTCGATAGGCCTCGATATAGGCTCGACCACCGCAAAAATCGTTCTCATCGAGAACGGAGAGATCATATTTCAGAAATACGAGAGACACTTCTCTCTTGTCCGCCGCAAAACGCTTGAGCTTCTCGGCGAAGCGGCGCCTTACATAAAGAACCGCCCGTTTACCGTTGCCCTTTCAGGCTCCGCCGGACTCGGACTTGCCGAGGCGGCGTCCATTCCATTCGTGCAGGAGGTCTTTGCTACGGGGGAGACGGTCAAAGCTCTCGAGCCGGATACCTCCGCGGTCATTGAGCTCGGCGGCGAGGACGCCAAGATAATATTCTTCGACGGCGGGACAGATGAGCGAATGAACGGCTCCTGCGCCGGCGGCACCGGCGCATTTATCGACCAGATGGCGACTCTGCTCGACGTCGACGTCGACACAATGGACAAAATGAGCCTCAATTATATGCGCATATACCCCATAGCTTCACGTTGCGGGGTGTTTGCAAAGACAGATATACAGCCCCTGCTGAATCAGGGCGCGCGCAAGGAGGATGTGGCGGCGAGCATATATCAGGCTGTCGTAAATCAAACGATTGCAGGACTTGCGCAGGGACGTAAAATAAAAGGCAAGGTGCTTTTCCTCGGAGGTCCTCTGTACTACTGCAAGGGACTGCGGGAGCGCTTTACCGAAACCCTTGGACTCGGCGAAGGAGAGGCGATCTTTCCGGAATACGGCAGATTTGCCGTAGCGCTCGGTGCCGCTCTCTATGCAGAGAAATCCTGCAAAGAGACGACAATGGAAGCTTTGCATTCGTCAGTGGAGAACGCGCTCGAATCCGACAACAGCTCAAACCGCCTCCCTCCCCTGTTTGAGGACGAGGCTGAATACGATGAATTCTTAAAGCGCCATGCAAAGGCAGATGTGGGCACCGCGGATATAGGTACATATTCGGGCAACGCGTGGCTCGGAAT
>JBJDZF010000351.1:0-2486 GCA_051867855.1 Eubacteriales bacterium | reverse complement strand
TATGTATCCGCTCACGACGAGCGCCTGTGCTCCGAGCTTGTTATAAGCGTAATAGCTTGTCGATATTTTAACTTCCTCTCCCGCACTGTTCACCGCCTTTATTGAAGTCGGTGTAATGGTCCAGACGAATCCCTTGTTGTCGGTGACCACCATTTTTGCGAATGTCTGCAGGTCGTTCCCGTTTGAATCCGTCGCATGTACGGTAAGCTCCGAGGAGCTGATCGACGACGACTGATCGGATGCCGAGTTGTCAAGCTCGAATTTTGCGTTATAGGAGGGTGAGCTTATCGTGATCTCCTCGCAGAACGCGATATTGAGATTGACATAGCTGCTGTTTATCCACTTGTAACGGTCCCATGTCAAGAAGTCGAAGCCGTAGCCCTCAACCTCGCTTATCATGTCGTAGGAATAAAGCAGCTCTTCCTTTTTCGGGTCGTCATCCGCGCTGTATACAACGGTGTAGACGTAATAATTTCCCGCCTCGTTCGCGGCACTTATAAACATCAATTCCTTTATTGTATAAAGGTAGTTTTTATCATCGTCAAGCACATCGAAGTAGAACGAGATCATATATTTGGGCGAAAATCTGAAATCCTCCTCGCCCTCTTCGTTTATATACTTCTCTCCGAGGCCGTATTCGATGAAATCAGCATTTGTGGGTGAGAGCTTTTTCACGCCCACAAAGCTCGTATTGTAAAGATACTGAAGTGCCGCGTCTATGTTGTTGGAGGACGGATCATAGCCCTCGAGCGCCGAGTTGGTAAACACATACGGCGTCGACGCCTTTATCGTATTTTCTCTCAATGAGAGGTCAATATACGTAAACCCGACTATGTTGTCGTACTCACCGGGGACGTCCTCTTTTTCGCGCATGATCGTAAACTTCTCGACATCGAAATACGTGGTCATTGTCATCGGGTATACAATAGTGGGAGTCACGAAGGATTCTATCGGCTGAAGCAGAGAATCCTCTATATCGGCGCTCAGCACATACACCGCGTCGCGCTTTGTCTCCGTCGTGCCGTCAATACCGACATACTGAACGTAATAACCGCCGCCGGTCACAAGCTTATCACCTATGAGGACCTTGTATCTGTTGCCGCTCTTGTCGGTGACGATGTAGTACGCCGGCTCGTAGTCGTATTCGTTCCCGTCCTCGTCGACACGGCGCTCCGCCACAAGACCGTACTCCGTAAATTCTCCGTTTTCGTCCTTGATCGGGTCCTCTATCTTCCTTGTCGAAAGAGTATACCCGGCACTGACGTACAGCGACGCGAACAGCTCCTGATCGTAAGAGGTGAGCATTGACTGCTTGATCACGAAATCGGAATTGTCGTCCGCCTTGTCCTTCTCAAGGTTATATCGGAGAAACGTAAAGGTACCGTAAGAGTTATGCACCTCGAGCGAGCGCATATTTTTCTTTTCGATATGCGGGAACATAAGGATACGGTTGTTTGTACCGACGACCTCGTTTCCCTCCGTGTCAACGACGGCGACGATCTCATATTTGCCCGTCTCGGCGTCAAGCTCCACAAGCGTTCCGGCAGACGTTATATAATAACCGTACTCGTCGTCCACATTGAGCTTTGCTCCGTCGGTATCATAAAGTGCGTAGCTCCCGCTCTTGTATTTTATGTAATACTTCGTGTCGTCCACGTCTACAAACGGCGTTATCTTCACAAAGTGGTTTACAACAATGTATGCCGCAACAAGAACGACGACGGACGCGCACGCGATCACAAGCGCACGCCCCCTGCGCTTCATGAGCGTCATCCTCGTTTTCTGTTCTTTTATGCTCATCTGTTCTTTCTCCTGACAATAACTATCACGCCTGCGACCAGAGACGCAACAACGGGTATAACCGCAAATACAACGGTATATTGAGTCGCCTCGGCACTCGTGATGGTATCTATCGTCGAATCGGCAAACGGCTTGAGATCGAGTCCCACGGGAACAGGCTCTCTGCCGACGATACTGAACGCGGAGAGCAGCAGATCCGAGTTACCGTACGACTCGGACTGAAGCATCTTCTGGCTTGCAAAATCCGTCGAGCCGAACGCGATAACATACGACGCCTCGCTGACAGTGGTATAGTTGGATTCCTGCGTTGTCCTGTCCTCCATGCTTACTGTCATCAGTGCGAATCTGTCGGTATCCGACGCTTTCGCCGCCTCAATTCCGTTGGCATACGCCACAGCGTTCTTGCTTGTAACAAAAGCGTTGAATATGGAGCGCGACACGCCGTCGTTATAATAAGAACCGTAATCATAGCTTATGGTTTCGTCTTCCTCATCGACATAGTGCGCTCTGCTGTAACGGTCGGAATATGAGATGGACATTGCATTGGGGAATATGACCTTTTTCGGTACTCCGCGGCTTCTCATCTCCTCGGTAAGGCTGCCTCCGAGGCCGTCGGTCACATATTCCGATACAAGAGTGTAGCCGTCTGTCGTCATTACGGGTATTTCCTACGAGTTTTTAAAGCT
>JBJDZF010000350.1:0-2488 GCA_051867855.1 Eubacteriales bacterium | reverse complement strand
GAATGCCGAGCGCATCTGCTCCGGCATATATCGAGTTTTTGATGCGGTATTTTGCATCTTCGGGATTATCCTTTAATACCATTCCGCAGATCAAAGGTCTGTTCTGATGTAAAAATGTAGGTTTCATCTCTGTTAACCTCGGTTCATCGCATTTCTGCCACCGTCTATCATAATGTTTTCACCGTTGATGAATTGTCCTTTTTCAGAAGCGATAAACAAAATCAAATCAATGATTTCCTGTGGATCGGCGGCTCTGCCGAGCATGGTTTTCATACTTGCCATATTAGCACGTGTGAGTACCGGTCCGGGTGAAACGCAAACACAGCGGATACCGTATTTGGCACCGTATTGCGCTATGGATTTTGTAAGACCGTACATAAGCCCTGCTTTCGCCGTGGGGATAATCCATACCCTGTCCGTCACCCTCAGCACCTGAAATAGAACCGATATTGATGATCAGACCGCTTCTTTGCTCCCGCATCTGTTTTAAGACCGAATGGGCAAAGTAAAACGGCCCTTTTAAGTTTACATCAAGCCCCCAATCAAATACATCGATCGGAACATCCGGGAACTCATCCTCCCAACCGACATTCAACACGCGCCTTGCCGTACCTCCGGCAAAGTTCGCCATGATATCAATTTTCCCAAAAACCTCGACCGCTCTGTCACGGACATTGCACACCTGACCGTAATCACGCACATCGCAAAGGATTCCGATGGCTTTTCCGTTCCCTTTTTGGTTGATATCGGCAACCTTTTGTGTTAAAACCGATTCGTTTACATCACACATCACAATATTTCCGCCAAGTGCAGCAAAGTTTTCGGAAAATAAAAGTCCCATTCCGCTTGCGGCACCCGTTGCGATTGCGGTTTGATTTTTAAACATATAAATCTCCCTTGCTCCGCCCAAGGGGCGGGGCCCATTTTAAGTGAATTTCGGCGTGAAACAGATAAACTTCAATACCTCATTGACTTATCTTTCACGGTAACTTCTTTTGCGTTTTTTGACAATGTCATTATAACACATTGACAGCAAAAAGGAAATGCTGTATAATATGAAATACCAAAACAATTCTATGATTTTCAATTTGGGAGCATCAGGTGAACAACATCTCTAATTTATCAAAATTATCATTTTTCAGTGTGACAAAATATACGCAAGCCGACGGATATGTGTGTGATTTCACTGGCATTCCTCGCCCACATTACTGCATGGGTCTGATACTTGACGGCAGAGGGGATTTTAAGTTTGACGGCAAAACCGTTACCGTCCAAAAAGGCGATATTATATTTGTTCCCATAGGCTCAATGTATGCCTCGCACTGGAGCGGGTCCGACGGAGCACTTTACATCAGCGCGCATTTTTCATTTGAAACGCATGACCTTTTTTCGCGCAACAAAAAAATCGAGATACAGAAGGTAACATTACCCGATTATCCCGATTTGAAAAGAAAATTTGAAAAAATGCATGAAGCATATAGCGGCAAAAAGCCACAACAGCTTGCGGCATTAAGCGTTTTTTATGATATTATAAGCATGGTATATCCCAATCTTTCATATACAAAAACTCCCTTGATGGATAAAAGAATTGAAGCCTCCGTTATGTATATTGAGAAACATTTTACGGAACCGTTTTCCATAGAACAGTTGGCAAAGTTAAGTCATATGAGCATACCTCATTTTCACGAATGCTTCAAATCGCAGGTCGGTTGCAGTGCCATATCTTATAAGCACAAAATGTGTATACGAAAAGCTCAAATTCTGCTCACGGAATCAGATTTATCGATTGAAGAAATCAGCGGATTGGTGGGTTTTAATTCATCTATTTTCTTTCGGGAAACTTTCAAAAAGATGACCGGCAAATCACCAAGCGAATACAGAAAAGCATTTTTATTCGATATTTGAGCGACATTTAATTTTCCAAGTCGCCTGCTGCGCCGGATCTGTATTTTACAGTTGCGCAGTGTTGCCTTAATTAAAAATCGGGTGCAAAATGGATTCGAATTCCAAATTGCACCCTATTTTATTGTTTTTCTGCGGCATTCATTCGGGAATATTTTCCGGGAAGGATTCCGGTTTCTTTTTTGAATATTTCGGAGAAGTAGTTGTAATCCACGAAGCCGGAACGGATTGCCGCATCGGCTACGGTACAACCGGAACGGAGAAGCGAAGCCGCATGGTTGACGCGTTGTTTTCTGACATACGCGGCAATGCTTGTCCCGTAGCTGTCACGGGAGATCTTATAAAGCTTGTTTCTGCTAAGGTGAAAACGCTCGCACAACGCATCCACCGACAGATCTGCTGAGGGATTTGAGCGGGGATAATTTGAGATCAGGACGGCAAGACAGTCCTCGTTGACGCGGACCAGACGGTTGGACCACAAATAGCAGGCGCATGCCTCCATAATTGCCGCCGCCGCTTCCATTTGCTCCTTGCTTTTTGTCGTCAGAGCGTCGTAGGCAGCGTTCAGGTCGATATCGGTATACTG
>JBJDZF010000349.1:0-2499 GCA_051867855.1 Eubacteriales bacterium | reverse complement strand
AAGGCAGTTGTTTTCTCTGCTTTTATGATGAATTTCAGAGTGTAGTTCAAGTACGGTGTACACCGAAGGAATATGGGAATTTGGCGATTTTGAGAGTAACAAACGATGCTGTGTCCAATGAGAGTCTTACCATTGGGAAAATCGCAAATAATGCCGATGCAGACCGAGGCTTTTTGAGCGAAAAACGGGTATGCTTATCGCAGAACGAAAAAGCAAGATATTTTTGAGAAATATTATCACATATATTAAAAAACTGATTGCTTTCTTTTTCAAAGAACATCATGAGAAAATGACAGCCTGACAGGTGACAGCTTTATTTTAAATTTATAACTAATTTTTCACCTGTCACGCTGTCATACGACTCAAAATTTTAACCGCAGGAATCAAAGAGAAGGATTTTTCGAAGATAAGGATATTCCTTTTTTCGTATTTCCCGACGCTTGCGTCTGGGGCAAGCATAGCGCGTGGACGTCCACCGCCAAATGGCGGCGTCCGTCTCGCACCGTCCCGGCACTCGCCGGGACAATTCGGGCAGAAGCCCGGACCCACTTTTCAGTTCATGAGATCCTTTCTTTTAGTTATGCGTAGAGATGAATATTATAAAAATGCATTGACGAAGTGAAAATAATAAACGGATAGAAGTTGTGTTGTAAATGTAAATTAGCAAGCTATTCGCTGGATATCTGCGAGGGTGTGTGATATGCTTTGGTAAAGGAGGTGTGAAATGATAGAGCAAATAAAGAAAATATTATCAAGCAATGAAACCTATGCGGGAAGCTGTGAGGACTGGGATATTTCCCATCTTCTTCAGATCATCTTTGAAGTGTTGAAGGACAAAACGGGCGGCATCGGTAATGAAGTTCCAAAAGAAAAAGTGTATGCCATTGCGGAGATGATTCTCCCCGATATTATCGCATTCTTTCAAACGGATGAGGGAAAACAAGTCTTCGAAAAATGGAAAAAGGAACAGGAGGCAAATAAGGGATGAAGGGCGTAATTTACGCACGGTACTCATCGGACAATCAGAGAGAGGAATCGATAGACGGTCAGCTTCGGGAGTGTAAAGCCTTTGCCGAGAGAAACGGAATTGACATTATTGGAAGTTATATTGACAGAGCCTTTTCAGCCAAGACGGATAACCGTCCCGATTTCCAACGAATGATAAAAGACAGTTCAAGCAAAGCCTTTGACGTGGTTATCGTATGGAAGCTCGACAGATTTGCCCGTGACCGATACGACTCTGCATATTATAAAAGAACTTTGCGAAAGAACGGAGTTAAGGTCGTGTCTGCGACCGAAATCATATCCGAGGGAGCGGAGGGAATATTGCTTGAATCTCTGCTTGAGGGAATTGCTGAATACTACTCGGTAGAGCTTGCCGAAAAAACGCTTCGAGGTATGACAGAGAACGCACTCGCCTGTAAAATCAACGGTAGCGTTCCTCTTGGGTACGTTGCGACCGAGGACGGACATTATCAGATCGATCCGATTTTTGCGCCGATCATTGTAGAGATATATCAAATGTATCTCGATGGAATGACGATGCAAGAGATCGTTAATAATCTTAGATCAAGAGGTATTCGCAATCGAAAAGGAGCAGAAATCTCCGAGAATGTTGTCTCAAATATTTTGAAAAACAGACGCTATCTGGGGGAATATATCTTCCGCGATATTGTGATCCCGAATGGTATTCCACAGATCGTATCGCAAGAATTATTTGAAAGAGTACAGGAACGAATGGCGAAAAATAAAAAATCTCCGGCAAGATACAAAGCCGAAGAAGAATATTTGCTCTCCACAAAATTGTTCTGCGGAAAGTGTCAGCGCATGATGGCAGGTGAGAGTGGCAAGCGCAGAGACGAAGCAATCTATCGCTATTATAAGTGCTCTGGCGTTAAGAGAAAACTCGGTTGCGATAAGAAAACCGTACGCAAGGATTGGATTGAGGATCTCGTTGTCAATGAGATTAAAAGAATTATTCACGACGATGAAACGGTGAATTTTATTGCCGACAGAGTGATGGAGATACAAGGCAAGAATAATTCAATACTTCCGTACCTATATCAGCAGATGGCAGAGGCGGAGAAGGGGATCGACAACCTCGTTAACGCCATACAGATGGGGATCTGCAATGATGCAACCAAAAAGCGTATGGACGAGCTGGAGTCAAGAAAAACCGAACTAAAGATACAGATAGCAAAAGAAGAACTTGCCAAGCCAATTGTCACCCGTGACGAGATCGTCTGTTGGTTGCAACACTTCCGCACTTTCGATACAAACAAGTTTGAACATCGCCGCCGTTTCATCGACACATTCGTAAACCGCATATTCCTATATGACGACAAAATGGTCATCACGTTCAATTATAATAAGGGAACCAAAACAATAACTTTTGCCGAACTTGAAGCTTCGGGTATTCTCTCTAATTCGAATATGGCTTCCTCGGGGGAGCCACAGGAAAACCCTTGTAAACACTACGTTTGCAAGGGTTTTTCTCTA
>JBJDZF010000348.1:0-2505 GCA_051867855.1 Eubacteriales bacterium | reverse complement strand
GGTCCCAGCGACCAGAGAATTGACGATCTGTGGGTATGCTCCTCATGTCTGACAAACAAAACCACTGTTTTTGCCGGCAGAGAGGACTGGGAGCTTGCCGCAGTGGTTTTCGATGACAGGGATCCGGCATACGGCAATGTTCCCTATTGTGCCAGCCCGGAACTTGGCTTTGCACATATTTGGAGAGGCTTCAACTGCTGGGGAATGGTGGTTTGCGGTCATGCAAGATTCAAGGCGGACCACCTGATCATCGAAAGCACCAACGGGGGATTTAAGAACAGCCGCTTCAGTTATTCTCAAATAAATATGTTGGACGTTCACGACTGCCGCTTCGGAGATTCCTCGCGTCCATATATGTGGCTCCGAAGCAAATCACATACAAAAATATCGAATCTTGAGATACGTTTTTCAAGGGAGACTTCCCATAAGGACATGATACATCTGGACGGAGACAATGTTATTATTTCCGAATGTCTGCTTCGCGGAAACCATGACATTGTGGGAATGGAGAATTCGGGAGGACACGGGATCGTCATAAACGGCAATTTCAATCAGATACTCGGATTGCACGGAATGTACATCGGAGGCAAAGGCAGCGATGGCAGAAATTCCGCAGCTTGCACACTGAACGGCAGCAGGAACATAGTCCGCGGTATTGCCAACGACTGTAGCTGCGGTATCGCCGTAAACAATCCGGACAATACCGTGGAGCTTACCGTCAGCCGCGACTCCGACAAGGGGCAAACTGCCGTCGAGGGCAATGCAGTGCCGGAATTTTTCAGGCTGAACGACTATAACAGAAGTAATAAGAAACACTGTATATACCCTGCGCAACTTGTCTGCGAAGACAAAATATCGGCGGATACCGTAAAGCTACAGACCGTAACGGTGCCTCACGGGTTACCGTTTGCCCCTCCTGTATCCAAAATAATCCCCGTACTCACGGCGGACGCGGAAGTCGACGTTGCACTTTTAGCCGTCAAGGAGGTAACCGGTGAAGATATTAAACTGCTGTTTAAACTGCGCAAAAAGTCGGCGGCTGAAAAAATCGGTATTACGGTAAACATAGTAAACTGAATCCAAAATAATAAAGGCGGTAAAATCCATGATAAAAAAAGTAATGTCTGTTTTTTGTATCGCGGCAATCATGCTGGGGATGCTCTCTCTGTATTCCTGTGATAATTCAAGCAATACATCCGACGGAAATACCACGAACGAGGAATCAGGCTTCAACACGAGTGAATGGGTCGGAGATGTTGAACTCCCGGAGTCCAGTTCCACAGCAGTTCCCGACAATTATGTCGTTCCCGAACGTCTCGAAGGCGAGACCGATGACAGCGCCGCCATCGACCGCGCTTTGGACAGCATAAAAGAAACGGGCGGTACCGTTTACTTTTGCAAGAGCAACTATACAATCTCAAAACCCATTACCATATACAAGAATATCAGTTATGTCGGGCGAGGTGTAGGACAGACCACAATTACGGTAAAGGAAGGTGCAAACTGTGATGCGTTCGTCACCTATCTGTTTGACTCATATTGCGATCAGAAGAATTACAATAAAGTAGTAAGCGCATATTTCGGTCCCAACAGCGATCTGCCCCAGAATTTTGAGATAAGGGGGCTGACAATCGACGGCAATGCGGGATTTATATGTACAAACACAATTGACAATACCTATTCCGCCACCAAAAACACTAAAGGAAGCGGCATCAAAATATTCGGAAAGCGATACATCATCGAAAATGTTCAGATACAGAATTTTGCCCAAATAGGATATTATACGGAATTCAATGCCCCGGAGGTAACCGGCGTGGATACAAGCTTCGATTATTTTATCTGTACCAAAATCGACGGCTTACGAATTATAAGCACGGGCGAGGAGGGGCTTATTTACCGTGGTCCATCCGATCAGGAGATTGACGGTCTGTGGGTATGTTCAAGCTGCCTTACCGGAAAATCCACCGTATATGCCGACAGAACCGGTTGGGAACTTGCGGCGGTAGTTTTTGAGGATAAGGAATCCTCAAACGGAAACACCTCCTACTGCGCCAGCCCTGAGCTCGGATTTGCACATATCTGGAGAGGTTTTAACTGTTGGGGCATGGTGCTTGTGGGGCAACTGAGATTTAAAGCCGACCATCTTATCATCGAAAGCACCAACGGCGGACTCAAAACCAGTAAGCTCTGCTATTCTCAAATAAGCATATTGGATATTCACAACTGTATGTACGGAGACAATTCAAGGCCGTATATGCTGATAGACAGTACCACACATACAAAGATCTCCAATCTCGAAATGCGTTACGGCTACGACAAATCACAGAAAGACATGATCTGGATAAACGGTAACAACGTCACTATCGGAGAATGCCTGTTGCGGGCTAACTACGATATAGTCGGAAAATCCAACGCGGGCGGGCACGGCGTCGTAATAAACGGAAACTTCAATCAGATATCCGCACTGAACGCAATGTATTTTGCGGGAAACGGAAATGACGGTCA
>JBJDZF010000347.1:0-2508 GCA_051867855.1 Eubacteriales bacterium | reverse complement strand
AAAGTCTATGTTTCCACTGTCCTTTTCGACAACGAAAGCGAGGTCATTCACGACCGTGTGGACATCAATGAAATCAGACCTATGACAGAAAATGAGTATCAGGTTGGTGGATGTACCGCTCTGCTCGATGCAATCGGCGGCGCCATTCATCATATCGGGAATATCCACAAGTATGCACGCCCTGAAGACGTGCCCGAACACACCGTCTTTGTCATCACCACCGACGGCATGGAAAACGCAAGCCACCGTTATTCAAGTCAGGAGATAAAGTCCAAGATCAAACGTCAGAACGAGAAGTATGGCTGGGAATTCATCTTCCTTGCAGCTAATATTGATGCGGTTGAAACAGCCGAAAGCGGTATTCGCCGTGAGCGTGCCGCGAACTACCGACAAACCCAGGAAGGCGTAGGCAGAAGCTACTATGCAATGAGCGAAGCAATCACGGCGGTCAGAGCTTGCCAAGCCGATGCAATAAATCTTGAAAAGTATCTTAAGGAAGATGGCGATAATGCTTAAACTTATATTATACCATACTTTTCAAAACAATTGAAAATTTGGGGTGGTTTGCAAATATCCCCGATTTTTTAAGCGAAATAAAAGATGTGCTATAATAGATTGACCGTAACTGTTCGGTCTATCGGGCACAATAATGGTAATATAAAATGAAAAGAGAGGACAAAGGAATGAACGCGATAAACACAAATGAAAGGAAGGCTAACAACTCTATACGCAAGAACAAATTTTGGAGTGCCTTGAAAAAGGTTCTGCTCTATACGGTTGCTGCGATTGCGGTGGTGCTTGTGTTAGCGGTGCTATATAAAATTTTAGAGTTTCTGTTTGTAGTCGCCATTTTGCTTATTGGTTGGGTTGGCATAGTTCCGAGAAGATGGAGATGATGGAAATGAAAGAGATAAGCAAAAAAATCAAAGCTGTAATGCTCGGTCATGCTATTGGTGATGCGCTCGGTGTACCAGTGGAATTTTGTGAGAGGGACGAGCTTGCCGAAAAGCCGGTTACGGATATGGTCGGCTACGGCACGTATCCCTATCCCAAAGGATGTTGGTCAGACGATACGAGTATGTCACTTGCGGCACTCGATAGCCTTGCAAGTGGCAAATTGGATTTTGATGATATAATGGTTAAGTTCGGCGAATGGTATTACGATGACGAGTACACACCGACGGGCGAAATGTTCGACGTCGGAAACACTTGCAGCTATGCCATTGACAACTATTTTGCATATCACAAGCCTGTTGAGGAATGTGGACTGACGGGAGAACGTTCTAACGGAAACGGTTCCTTGATGCGCATTCATCCGTTTGTGTTGTATGCTTATGCTAAACAAATGTCTATCGACGAATGGTTGGGAGTGATAGTAAAAGCTTCGGCTTTAACTCACGCACACGATAGGTCGAAGATTGGATGCCTCATTTATACCTTTGTTCTGATGAGCTTGCTGAAAGATAAAGGAAAGGGCGGCATCGAAGACGGACTCCAAAAAGCCGAGCATTATCTAAACGCTTGTGTAGAGTTTTCTTCGTATAAGAGAATTTTCAAGAGCAATTTTGCAACATTACCTCGGGATGAAATTAAAAGTAGCGGTTATGTTGTTGACACACTTGAGGCGGCACTTTGGTGTTTGCAGACAACTGAGAATTACCGTGACTGCGTTCTCAAGGCGGTCAATCTCGGTAATGACACCGACACGGTAGCTGCCGTTGCGGGTGGTCTTGCGGGTGCGCTATATGGATATGATGCTATACCGAAAGAATGGCTAAATGCATTGAAACGCAGAGGTTATATTGAGGAAATGTGTGATAGGGCAAGCTCAACTTGGATTATCAATAGGTACGAACCGATGCACAAAATCGTTGATATACATATGCACGTTGTGCCCGGTTATGATGATGGCTCGGAGAGCATTGAAGAATCTCTTGAAATGCTAAGACTTGCAGAATCTCAAGGTGTAACCGATGTGTTTTGCACCTCTCATAATGGTTACAGCAAAGAGGACGGAGAGCAATATCGGGCTTCGTTTGCTCGTTTAGAGAAAGCGGTAAGTGAGGAAAAGATAAACATTAGATTACACAAGGGTTGTGAAGTTCGGTGTGCTGCTGAGTATATGGATGACATTGTTTATGGGTTGGATAACGGTGTTTTTGAAACTTTGGGCAATTCAAAATATGTTCTCACAGAACTATATCCGGATGCAAAACCAAGCGAGGCATTGACGATTATAAAAGCGCTTACTGAGCACGGATACAAACCAATCATCGCGCATATGGAGCGCAACTATAATATTACAGGCGTAATTGTTCGCGTCCTTATACAAAGCGGCGCTTTCGTTCAAGTAAATGCACATAGTTTTGTTGATGACACGGATATAGAAATCCGTAAGCGAGCGCGTGAACTGCTCCGCAATAAATACGTTCATTTTATCGGATCGGATGCTCATCGAATTGATTATAGACCACCGAAAGTCGATGCGGGAGTTCGATATATTCTCGA
>JBJDZF010000346.1:0-2543 GCA_051867855.1 Eubacteriales bacterium | reverse complement strand
TCTTTCTGGTATTGGCAATGGTTGCCGCAATGATACCCATGATGGCAGTAAGTGCTGTGGATGTTGTTGAACAGACAACGACCCCTGCGGACACATGGACAAGTAATTCAGAGTACTATGACCTGAGCTGGTGTAAGACTCTGGAAAGCGCAGACAGCACCAAGACCGTAACCGTTGACGGTGTCAACTACCATGTTAAAGGCGATTGGACAAATCAAAAATACCATTTTACGACAGCCGCTCAGCTTGCGGGCCTTGCATACCTGTCTAACCTGACGAGCGGAGACTTGTTCAAGGGCGATATTTTCTATATTGATGCGGACATCGACCTCGGCGCACATAAATGGGATCCAATATCCAAGAAAAGTAAATTCCGCGGAAGCATTATCGGAAATGTGGACGGAGACTCCGCCACTATCTACAACATGATCATTGATACTTCGGAAGAGAGTAATGTATCCGTCGGACTTGTGGGACAGTTCGGAGGAGACTGGATCGAAAATCTCGATCTTAAATACGCTAAGATAACGGCGCACAGCTTTACGGTCGGCAGCTTTGTCGGTTGGCAGAACGGAAACGTCGGCTCGGGATTGGTGAATGGGGTCAGAGCGGGAGGATACAGGAACCTCTCCTCCGACGCTGAAATAGTAGTTACCTCATACCGCGATGACCGCTTTGACGATATAGGCGGTATAGTGGGCATAATAAACGGAACAAATACCGATAACGGAACACCCGCTCCTGTTATAACGGGCTGTGTGTTCACAGGTACCATCTCCGCACCTTACGGTGATGATGTGGGCGGAATACTGGGGCTTGAGCAATCCGACCTCAACGGAGTCAAGATATCCGATTGTGTCGTTGTTTCCGAAAAGCTGGAATGGGGAAAGAGCAATTATTATATAACCGCAAATCAGGAATGGAATACCGGATTCGGAGGCATAGCAGGGAACATCTATTCGAATAAAACGACCGACGCTGTTGCTTTCTCCGTAACCAACTGCTATGTGGCGGCAAACCTTATAACACTTGAGTGCGATGTGGCAGGCAAGAGCGTTCAAAATGTAGGTGGGATAGTTGGGGCTGCCTGCTCACAGGCCAAGACCATTGAAAACTGCCAGTTTGACGGAATTGTGTTGGGAAATGCCGGACAAATAGGCGGAGTGCTCGGCAGATATTACTCACCGGTAACCATAAAGAATACAGTTGTCACCGGTGTTGCCATGAGAAGTGCAGGAAACGTGTCTGCATATGTGGGCAGAAGCAATGATGCCGGACTTTCGATCGATAACTGCTTCAACTCGATAAAGATGCTCACTGGAAACGGCGGAGCTGCAATGTCACCTATAACGGCAACGACCGACCTCTCCTCACTGCTTTCACTGACCGACGGATCGGAAGCAAAGATATGGACAAAGGGAGAGAGCGATCTCTATCCCGTGCTTGCGGTAGCGGTCCCGTACATAAGCGCTTCGCTTTCGGTTTCGGCAAGCGGCGCGGATTTCAGTTGGTGCGATATGAGCGGGAGCATGAAAATACGCTCCGAGGCCCAGCTCAAGGCTCTTGATACAATGGGGCTCACCACCTTCAAAGGCGTTTTCGACGCTGCTATATCTTTTGCTCCCTCATTTGCGGCGGCTGACCTCGGCACTTATTCCCCATATGTCAGCGGGCTTGTCAAGACGGCTCTGGGTATCAGTGATGTCACGGATACCGCTCAAAGCGTTCTCAATATGGGCAAGAGCTTTGCCCAGGTCTCGCTCGAGGCAAACAGCAACGGACTTTACGATGTAAGATTTGTTCTTCCCGTTTACGGTACTGATTACAGCGGCGTTACCGTTGACGTGGGTGCATCCCGCGTTGAGGACGGAGTTGTAAAATACGGTGGCTTCGTTACAAGCGACGCCGTTACCGAGTGCTATCGGTCCGTTCTGGAAGTCAAAGATGCGGGCGATCCTTCAAAGAATGTCACACATACTGCTGCCGAGGAGGTCGGCGAGGGTTGGTATTATGTTGTCTTCGTTGTGAATAACGTGGATCTTGCATATGCTACCACATTCACCGTACGTGCGACGGCGACAGGTGCCGACAGCACCCAAACGCAGAGTATTGCGGTAAATTACACGATATCTGATTGACGGGAGGAAACAGAAGAAATGAAAAAATATGTATATCCCGAAATTGAGGTAATCACCATTCTACCGAGAGATGTTATAACATTGTCCGTGAGTGATGTATTCGACGGCAAAAGCGGTACAGCCGGCATTGACATGGATCCTTATATATTCTCGTAATTGAATTGGAGCGGGGCTGTGTCGTGGTATTCATTGATACAGCCCCGATTGCCTGTTTGAATTTTTTATACGTCAACCGACCCTATTATTCGATGTAAAGGAGAATATTCATGAAGAAGGTTATTTCAGTCCTTCTGGTATTGGCAATGGTTGCCGCAATGATACCCATGATGGCTGTCGGCGCGGTAGCACAGCCTGCGGACACATGGACAAGCGATCTTTCATACTGTGACCTGAGTTGGTGCAAGA
>JBJDZF010000345.1:0-11183 GCA_051867855.1 Eubacteriales bacterium | reverse complement strand
TGCTCTCAAAATGGGACCCATCCCATTTTGATTTGCTTTGCAAATACGAGCAATTACAATATTTATTTGAGCCGCCGGTGGCGGCTTGGAGATTATTATGTCTTTTCTTTCACGGAGGGCATCCGGTTGACCTTGTGTGTTACAAAACAAATAAAGTTAAGGATATGGTCTAATCATTATGCAAGACAGCAAATCTATCGGCGTGTCCGATCTTTTTCGTCTGTTCGTCAGACATCTGTGGTTGCTTGCTCTCATAGGAGTTATCGTAACTGCATCTGTCGGGGCTTTCAATTTTGTCACGTATGACCCCGAGTACACATCGACATCAAGTGTTTACATAGTGGGAGATCCGAATAACACTCATAATTCGACCGACGCCTCGAGAGTATCGCTCGCCATCGCACTCACAGTCGTTGACGATTGCCGCGAGATACTAACCAGCCGCAGTGTCCTCGACACAGTAATAGACAAGCTCGGACTGGATACAACATACAAAGATCTGAAAGAAGCAATCAGCGTTAAAAATGTAGAGAACACGAGGATAATTAATGTCTCTGTGACTGCAGGCTCGCCTGAACTGGCGAAGGAAATCGTCGACGAGTTGTGCGAATACGGCGGGACAAAAATAGTGGATTACATGGATATTGCAGGCTGCAAGGTTCTCGACAGCGGTACTCTTGAAAGCTCGCCGTCAAATTCCCGAGGCGTATTCACGGCACTGTTGTTAGGCGTGGCATCGGTGATCATTGCATTTGCGGTTATGTGCGCTCTCGAGTTTTCCAATCAAAAAATCATAACCCCCGACGATCTCAAGAAGCACACGTCTGTCCCCGTGCTCGGCAACATTCCGTCGAGCGGAAGATCAAGGGGCAAAAAGCACTACGAAAAATATTGTTATCGCACCGTACCCGAAAACAGCTCTGCAAAATAGTACGGCTCTGACTGAAAACGGATTGTAAAATGTCGGAAGGTGATTGAAACTATGAAAAATATTTCTCTTTCAATGAAAAGTCTCGATATCGTATCCAAAGAGGCATACAAGGTACTGCGTACCAACCTCATGTTTTGCGGTAAAGACATAAAAACCGTCGTTATTACAAGCTGCTCTGAAAACGACGGAAAATCAACTGTATCCGTAAATCTCGCGCACGCGCTTGCGGAATTCGGCAAAAAGGTTCTCCTGATTGACGGAGATCTGAGGAAATCTGTGCTGGCTACAAAAATCACAGATGTCATGGAGGTAAACGGGCTCAGCCAGTATCTTTCGGGTATGTCCGAGTTAGAACAAAGCATATACCATATTGACAACCTGAATTTCGATATCATATTCGCAGGTATATTTCCTCCGAATCCGTGTGAGCTTCTCGGCTCCGCCTCATTCAAGTCGCTTATTGAAAGAGTGGGATCCGTATATGATTATGTGCTTGTTGATACACCGCCTATCGGCATAGTAATCGACAGCGCTGTTGTGGGCTCTGTCTGCGACGCCTCAATAATCGTGGCAAATTCCGGTAAAACCAAGGCGAACAGTCTCCATGAAGCCATTGACAAAATGAACAACAGCGGTGCTCATGTTATCGGATGCGTCCTGAACAACAGCAAGTCCAACAAAAAAGGCAGACATGGTTACCAATATTATTATTCCCATGGGAGCCGGTCAAAAGAAAATAAATGATTTCTGCGATGCCGCCGCTCTTCATGCAATGAAGTGCGGCGGCACCGATTTTTTGTATATAAGCCACGGATGCGGCAACACCCAAGCATTCATTCCTCCGGGGGAGAGGTGGCACGCGAATGCGTGACGGAAGGAGCCTGCGATTCTTCGCCTTTTCCTCTCGCATGATGATACCATTCTGTCAATGCTTTCGCGCTCTCCCTCGGTCACTTACGGCAACAGCGCCCTCCCCCGGAGAGAGCCTCCGCTACGGCGGGATTACGGGGCGGCAAAATCCTCTTTGGAGCCACCCGCCCGGCGGGTGGTTTTCGTGAACCAAAAACAGAGCCTATCCGCGACTACGCGGATAGGCTCTGAAAAAACTGCAACGATCATCAAAGATGGAGAATACAACGCTCCGTATCCTTATCGAAGATATGAAGCCTTGTCATATCGAACGCAACCTTGATATGATCTCCGCCTCTTGAGGTGGAACGTGAAGAAACTCTCGCTGTCAGTGATGTCTCTCCAAGCGTCAGATAGAGATAAATCTCCGCACCCATAAGCTCGATAACGTCGACATCGACATCTATACTCGTCTCGGGATGAGCGGCAACCTCGGAGGGCTCGTCACTGATACCCTCGGGACGGAGTCCCACAACGACTTCCTTACCTATGTAATCTGCAAGCTCAGGAGCGTCTGAATGAACGGAAGGAAGCTTTACGGATACTCCCTCAAAGTTGAAGTAGATATCCTCGCCCTTCTTCTCAAGTGTTCCGTTGATGAAGTTCATCTGAGGTGTACCGATAAATCCGGCAACAAAGATATTGCAGGGCTTATCGTAAAGATTCTGAGGAGTATCGACCTGCTGAATGAGACCGTCCTTCATAACGACGATTCTCGTAGCCATGGTCATAGCCTCAACCTGGTCATGCGTAACGTATACAAACGTTGTTCCAACTCTTGCGTGAAGCTTTGTAAGCTCTGTTCTCATGGCAGCACGAAGCTTTGCATCGAGGTTTGAGAGCGGCTCGTCAAGGAGGAATACCTTCGGGTTACGGACAATAGCACGTCCGAGTGCAACACGCTGCTTCTGACCTCCGGAAAGAGCCTTCGGCTTTCTGTCAAGCAGGTGTGTGATATCGAGGACTCTTGCAGCCTCCTCGACGCGGCGTTTGATCTCTTCCTTCGGCGTCTTGTTAAGTCTGAGTCCGAAAGCCATGTTCTCGAAAACGGACATATGCGGATAAAGTGCATAGTTCTGGAACACCATGGCTATCTTTCTGTCCTTCGGTGCAACGTCATTGACGAGCTGATCGCCGATAAAGAGCTCGCCCTCCGATATTTCCTCGAGTCCCGCAATCATACGGAGAGTCGTCGATTTTCCGCAACCGGAAGGTCCGACGAGCACGAGAAATTCTTTGTCTTTGACCTCGAGGTTAAAATCCGAAACAGCCGTTACGCCGCCCGGATATTTTTTGTAAATATGCCTGAGTGATAAGCTTGCCATTATGGAACAATCCTCCTAAAAATACAGCCCTTATCGGATAAGGATATCCTGATACAATTTTACCCTAATATTGTACCAAATTTCTTTGAAAAATGAAAGAGTTTAAATCCCCAAACTTTTGCCCCCGACTTTGTGCAACTATAACAAATATCGCCCTTTTTCATAACTATTTAATACCCGGAAGAGGGGGATGTTCGGGTGAATTAAAATTACTTTACATTTTTCATTGAGAGAGAAATGCGTTTTTTCTTAAGATCGACGGAGAGCACTCTGACCTTTACGACATCTCCGACCGAAAGCACCTCTGACGGGTGACGTATATATTTATCCGAAATTTCGGATATGTGGACAAGTCCGTCCTGATGTACCCCGATATCGACAAAGGCACCGAAATCTATAACGTTTCTGACCGTTCCCGTGAGCACCATCTCCGGTTTCAGGTCCTCCATTCCGAGTACGTCATCGCGGAGAATGGGGGGAGGAAGTGTATCGCGCACATCGCGTCCCGGTTTTTCAAGCTCACCGACGATATCGCGGAGTGTAGGCTCACCTATACCGAGCTCATCGCAGACCGCAGCGGTTCCCTTTTGTGTGACCTTTGAGGAAAGGTCTCCGAGTTTACCTGCGGCAACGTCTGCCTCGGTATATCCGAACATATCGAGCAATTTGTGCGCCGCTTCGTATGACTCGGGATGAACGCCGGTGTTATCGAGTATTTCGGCTGACTGCGGCACCCGCAAAAAACCCGCGCACTGCTCAAACGCCTTAGCACCGACTCTCGGAACCTTGAGGATCTCCGCTCTTCTTTCGAATTCACCGTTCTCCTCGCGGTATTTGACGATATTTTTCGCGCTTGTCATATTGATACCCGAAATATATGAAAGCAGTGAATATGACGCGGTGTTGACGTCGACACCGACCGCATTCACGCAGTCCTCAACGACGCCTGCAAGCGCTCCGTCGAGCCTTGACTGTTTCATATCGTGCTGATACTGTCCGACACCTATTGACTTCGGGTCGATCTTAACAAGCTCGGCAAGCGGGTCCTGAAGCCTCCTTGCGATAGAAACGGCGGAACGTTGCATAACGTCGAAATCCGGAAATTCCTCTGCGGCGAGCTTTGATGCGGAGTATACCGAGGCGCCCGCCTCGCTGATGACGATGTATTTACAATCGGTATCAAGCTCCTTGAGTATGTCGGCAATAAACAGCTCGCTCTCCTTTGACGCGGTGCCGTTTCCGATAGCGACTACATCCACATGATACTTGAGTATCAGCTTTTTTATCGTTTTCGCCGCTTCCTCGATACGTGCCTTTGATTTTGTCGTCGGATACACCACGGCGGTGTCGAGTACCTTACCTGTCTTATCCACGACTGCGGTTTTACATCCGTTGATGTATCCCGGGTCGAATCCGAGCACGGTCTTGCCCTTGAGCGGGGACTGCATCAGCAGGTGCTTGAGGTTATCCGCAAAAAGCTTTATCGCGCCCTCGCTTGCCGCATCGAAAAGATCGTTCCTGATCTCGCGCTCGATCGACGGAGCTATAAGTCTGTCATATCCGTCGATCACCGCCGCTTCAACATATTTTACCGCAGGACTCTTTACGTCTGTAATCACTCTGTTCAAAAGATAATTGAGAACAAACTCCTTGGGGACGGTGAGCGAAACCTTAAGATATTCCTCTTTCTCTCCTCTGTTTATCGCGAGGATCCTGTGGTGCGGGATCCTGTTGATCTTTTCGGAATACTCGTAATACTGCGAATAGACCGACTCCTCGTCCTTTGCGGCACAGGTATTTACAAGGCCGTTGTCAAATGTGATTTTTCTGATCGCCTTTCTGTAATCCGCGTTATCGGAAACCGACTCCGCAATTATGTCGCACGCACCCGCGAGTGCTTCTTCGGCAGTTGCGACCCCTTTTTCGGCGTCCACGTATGACTCGGCACACTCCTCAACGGACGGAACATACTCTCGTCTCTGCTCCATGATAAGGGACGCGAGAGGCTCGAGCCCCTTTTCCTTTGCGACGGAGGCACGTGTTTTACGGTGCGGACGGAACGGGCGGTAGATATCGTCCACCTCGGTGATCGTTCCGGCATTGTCTATCGCGAGCGCGATCTCGTCCGTCAGCTTTCCCTGCTCCGAAATAAGCGCCTTGACTTCTTCCTTTCTTTTTTCTATGTTTCTCAGATAGGTAAGCCTGTCAAAAAGCCCGCGAAGCACTGTGTCGTCAAGACTCCCCGTGACTTCCTTTCTGTAACGCGCGATAAACGGGATGGTATTTCCCTCGTCGATGAGCGCCACCGTTTTTGCTACCTGATCTTCCTTAAGTGAAAATTCCGCGGCAAGCGTTGCGATTATGTCCATGAGACTGTTCCTTTCAATGTTAAGAATTTGTTGTTTTTCCTGCAAGCTTCAGAAGCCCCGTTTCTTCTTCGGGTAAAAGATATCTCCACTCCCCACGACCGAGAGACGGGTCAAGGGTGAGATTTCCGAAGGATACCCTCTCGAGATACGTGATCTTGTTGGAAACGGCGGCAAACATCCGTTTTATCTGATGATACTTGCCCTCGGTTAGGGTAATGTACCCCTCGGTGGGATGCACCGGGTCAGGCTCCACACAGGCGGGTTTGGTGATGTAGCCGTCCTCGAGCACCGTACCCTTTGACAGAATACGCACGTCTGCCTCGGAGAGCGGGGAAAGCGCACGGTAACGGTATTTTTTCGACACATGACGCCGCGGCGAGAGCAGAGCGTGAGATAGCTCTCCGTCGTCTGTTATCAGCATAAGCCCAAGCGTATTCTTGTCAAGCCGCCCGCAGGGAAACAGATTACGGCGCGAAAGCTTATCCGGCAACAGATCGAGCACGGTCTTATCGCGACCGTCAGTTGTGGCGCTGACAACTCCCTCGGGCTTATTGAGCATGATATAAATATTCTTTCTGTAAGCAATCTCCGTGCCGTCAAGGCAAACGGAATCACGCTCCGGGTCGATCTGCATATCGGCGGACGCGGCGGGTACGGAATTAACAAAGACCCGTCCCGCCCCTATCATTCTCTTTGAATCGCTCCTGCCGAGCGTTCCCGTCACGCTCAAAAATTTGTCGAGTCTCATGCGTAAATAATCCTCCGCACGCCCGCTCTATCGGCACAGAATCGCCAGAAGCACGGCTGCAATCGTTCCCGTGATAACAAGACCGACAATAAATCCGATCCTGAAATCTCTCTTTTTATTGCTCATTGTCAACACCTCCGATTAAGAGTATTGACACCGGAGATGAAAAATATCTTCTCCGAGCTTTATTTTACCACATCGGAGACGTTTTGTAAATCACCGTCACCTGTTTTTTTCCTCTTGCCGAGGGTGATCTGTGAGATTACGATGCCCGCGAAGATCAGAGCGCAACCCGTGTAACCGAGTGCCGAAATGCTGTCTATTCCGAACAGAACTCCGCCCACGGCGCTGAACACCGATTCCGTAGAGAGCACGATGGCGGCAAATGTGGGATCTGCCTTCTTCTGCGCCACGATCTGAAGCGTGTAAGCGACTCCAACGGAGAGTATTCCGCAGTAAAGTATGGATATTCCCGCATCTGCGATACCGCTCCATTCGGGCTTCTCAAAGATAAACATCGATATTACCGACAGTACCGAACACACGGAAAACTGTCCGCAAGCAAAATGCAGAGAGCGAAGCTCCTTGCCGAGCCTGTCGACTATAATGATATGCGCCGTCCAGAAAAACGAACCGGCGAGCAACAGTGCCTCTCCGAGCCCGAAGCGCAATCCCTCACCCGGCTTGAAGCAGAGCAGAAACAGTCCGGCAACGGCGCAAAACGCGCCTATCCAGACATTTACCCCGGTGCGTTTTCTGAAAAACAAAAAGCAGGCGATCGGTGTAAACACTGTATAAAGTCCCGTAATAAAGCCCGCAATTCCCGCGCTCCCCGTTTGCTCGATTCCGAGCTGCTGGAGAGTGGAAGCGATGAATAAAACGGTGCCCGCAAGAACTGATGCGCGCAAGGTCTTGATACGCTGTGGCTTGTCCGACCTTCCCCGCTCGAATATGAGCACCACCGGAAGCAGTGAAAGCGTTCCGAGCGGATAGCGCAGTCCGTTGAGCGTAAATGAACCGATATGTGTAACTCCCTCTGCCTGTGCGACAAAGGCGAAGCCCCATATAATGGCGGTGAGAAATAAGCATAGAGTTGAGGATATTTTGGTTTTCATAGGGTATTTTGCATCTCCCGGTCAGTTTTCCGCTTCCGCGCTTTCAAATTCGATTATTGAGGCAAACAGCTTGACATCCCGCGCGTACGCTTCCTCTTTGCTGTTTTTACCGACAAAATTGGATCTCAATATACATATCACCGTATTCTCGGGCAGTACGGAAAGCACCGAATACTTCCTGTACATCCCCGTATCCTTGAGGGCGACTCCGTAGCCGTCCGATGACGACGAAGGGGTATAGCCTATAGTGTCGGATATTTTCGCAAGCCTGTCCGCCGACTTCAGCTTTTCATACAGAAACGGATCGAGGAAGCAGACCGATGTCTCTCCCGTCAGAATATAGTTCGAATAATTTTCGTAGTTCGTGGAATTGTAATTTCTGTTTACACTTCCCGCCACTCCGTACTCATCTGTCTGCTCCTCTATCTCCTTTATCTGCGCCTCGGAATACACCTGATAATCTACGACACCAACGGTCTTTTTACCGTTTCCGTCAAAATCCTCCGGCATTATCTGTGCAATGATATTTTTGAAGGATTCGATTTCGGAGGTACTCATCTGCACCGGGCCTGCGTACAGAACAGTGGCGTCCTCGGTATCCTTACTGCACATCTGCAACGTACAGATGGTAAAAACAATGACAAAAAACAGCACCGCTATCGTTTGCCACTTGTAGTGATACCAGTAATTTTCAAGCTTCCGCTGAAAATTTCCCTGTGGTTTTATTCCCTGTGTATGTATCTTTTCGTTTTCCATCACAATACCTCGTGCCGCGCGCGGCTGCGGCGGCGGGATAACGTTTTTCTCGCCTCAAAGGCAAATCCTTTTTCGGGGGTCGGCGACGCTGTCGCCGACCCCCGAAGAAATTTGTTTTGAATTGCAGATCAGTCCTTTGCCCTTGTGACCTCGATCACCTTGAGAGCGATTACCCCCGCAGGAGTTTCAACCGTAACCTCATCTCCCGCGCGTGAACCCATCAGCTTCATTCCTATGGGAGACTGATCCGATATCTTGCAGGTAAACGGATCTGCCTCGTTTGAACCGACAATGCTGTACTCTATCACCTCGTCGCCGTCCTGTACCTTAACCGCCGAGCCGATGCTGACGACTCCCGTATCTATCTGCGACTCATCGATGACCGTGGCGTTTTCTATCAGATCCTCGAGTTCCTTGATCCTTGCTTCGACCTTTGCCTGTTCGTTTCTCGCCTCATCGTACTCCGCATTCTCCGAGAGGTCTCCGAAGGATCTCGCAACGGCGATATCGTTCTTTACCTCTTCGCGCTTCGTATTCTTGAGATAATTCAATTCATCAATAAGTTTCTGGTAACCCTCGGGGGTATAAAGCTGTTCTTTTGCCATATCGGTTCTCCTTAATCGTTATCTTAAAAAAGTTAATTCTTTAATGACTCGATCGCTTTCTGCAACTGATTGTCCTCTGCGTCGGTGATCTCGTATATATTTTTTGTTGAGAGCGCTTCGTCAAGCTCGACCTCAAAGCCCTCATCCGGGGTAATTCCCACACCGTCGTATCCCTCGCCGCAGGGCGGGAAATACATCTTTGTAGTCAACTTAAGCGCGCCGTCGTAGCCGAAAAGTGCAAGTGACATTATCGACTGCATACTTCCCTTCCCGTAGGTCTTTGTACCAACGACGCTGCCCATGCCGTAATCCCTGAATGTCGCGGTAAACAACTCGGCGGCACTTGCCGTTCTTCCGTTACAAAGCACCGCTACGTCAAGTCCCTTGAATTTCCCTATATCGGACGTGCTTATACTGCAATCCGCCGCCTCGCCCTGATATGACACGGGAGCAACCTTGAGCACCTCGATATTGCCGCCTCTGTCCTCTGTAGAGAGAATAGTGTCCCCCTCGTCAAGGAAATAGCTCAACACAGCGGAAATGGAGCGCAGATCGCCTCCGCCGTTATATCTCACGTCAAACACGAATTTCGTGCATCCCTCGCCCTTCAGATATTCAACAGCATCGGAGAATTGCTTGGGTGTGGTAAGATTAAACTCCGTTATCTTCACTATACCCACATCAGGGTCAGTGGTACAGACGCGTTTCATGACCGAGGAGGTCTTTATCTCGCGTCTTTCCACGGAAAAATCAATCCATTTCTCCGTCGAATCGGGCCTGTAAACCCGAAATTCAGCTCTTGTTCCCTCCTCGCCACGCAGCTCCGAAAGTGCAACATAATAGCCCAAGGACTCCACTGTAACCAGTTCGTCGCCGATCTTCACATCGACAATAAGATCTCCGACCATTATCCCATTTTCCTTAGCCGGGCTGTCAGGCTCAACATTTATAACCTTAAAGACCTCATAATCTGTACCATCGCAATTTGCCGTAGTATAAATTACGTTTATACCGATTCCCTGAGAATTTCCGGCACTGCTTTCCGTAATTGCTTCATACTCTTCTTTGGTATAATACTCGGCATGAATATCTCCCGTAGCTTCCACATATGCTTTAAGCACGGACGAGATGAGTTCCTCATCGTCAATATCGTAATATGAATAGGTTTTGAAAAGTGCGCGGAGCAGTTCAAGCTCGTCAAATGTTCCCTCGACCTTTTCGCTTCCCTGCGTCACGTTTCCCTTTGAGACCTCGCCAAGCTTTTTCTTATAATAGCTTTGGGTGAAGGTGTGCGTTGCCATCACGGCGGCGAGAACGAGTGCGACAAGCGAGAACACGAATGTCGGCAGCGATATCGTGCGCGGCTTTTTTCTGATTTCCGGAGACTGCAACGGATCGGACGGAATTTTGTCTCCGCCGTTATCCCCGTTATCCTCCGCTTCGTGCGCATTTCCGTCGCTGTTACCGTCGTCGCTCATGTTTTCTTCCGATACGGCGTCGTTGCTTGCACCTTCGTCAGACGCGATGTCTCCGTTCCCGTTATCCGTAGCATTACCCGCATCCTGTGCGGTCTTTCCTTCGTCGTCGGTGGCTTGCCCTCGGCCCTTGTCCTCCGGCAAACCGTCCTTTTTGTCCTTATCGAAATTATCCTCCGACATTTTCCAACCTCTTTCAATATATTATTCCACAGAAAAAATCGGAAAGTCCGTACAATACCGGCACGAACCCGAATCACGGCTCCGCGACAACCCGCACGCCGTTTCCGGCGTGCGGACATTGTATATTATATGCCATTCCGGCACCGGTTATTTCAGAACTTGACCGGCTTGGAATTGAGGTATTTCTTTACCATCAGTGCAACCTTGAATGTGATCGCGTGCTCGAATTCGCGCAGATCGAGCCCTGTCAGCTTGCGGATCTTCTCGAGACGGTATACAAGCGTATTTCTGTGTACAAACAGCTTTCTCGAGGTCTCCGACACATTGAGGTTGTTCTCAAAGAAGCACTGTATCGTCATAAGCGTTTCTCTGTCGAGAGAATCGAGACTTCCCTTTTTGAAGACCTCCTGCAGGAACATCTCGCACAGCGTGGTGGGGAGCTGATAAATAAGTCTGCCGATTCCGAGATTCTCGTAGCTTATGATATTCTTCTCCGTCTCAAACACTTTGCCGACCTCAAGGGCGACCTGCGCCTCCTGATAAGCCTTTGCAAGGTCCTTGATGTTGTCAACGACAGTCGAAATACCTATGGCGACTTTCGTATAGAACTCCGTGGAGAGCGTGTCCGTGATATTTACGGCAATCTTCTCGGCGTCCTTCATCTCTGTTCCGGGCTTGACCTCCTTGACAAGAACGATATCGTGCTCGCCGACGCTTATAACGTAGTCCTTGGTCTTGTCCGGGAACATATTCTGGAGCATTTCAAA
>JBJDZF010000344.1:0-11200 GCA_051867855.1 Eubacteriales bacterium | reverse complement strand
TACACTACCATCGGGATATATAGTACAGTTTTCCGGTTTTCTGGAGTTAATTATGTTATACCGTATCAAGGAGAATATTCAAAAAACGGCTTGTTAAAGCGGTCAAGCTTTTTCTGTTTATGGTTAAAAAGAAGTTTGTTGATCACGGGCAGAACGCACCAATCGCTGTCATAGGGATTGTTTGCAATATAATATTCTGCGATGAAGTGAACGTGGCGGTAGCCGAAAAGATATCGCCTACACCTGCCCAAACGGTATGCCAGTGAGGGATAACAAGCTCCACTGTTGGTATATTATTATCCCTAAAGGAGGAAAATATATTTAAAAATTTTGAAAGAACGGGGTAATTGAATGGGGAAAGTATTAAACGATGAAGAACGCGAGAAGCGTATGGCAGAGGATATTTGGTTGAATTATTTCAACCGTTATCTGTTTGAGTGCGGCACAATTTCCGAAAAGGAATATAAGAGAATGACCGAAAAAATTGCCGCAAGGAAGCTAAAGATTAACCCCGAGAGTGCTGCAAGGTGATATGAATTCACAACGGAGGAATCGAATACGGTTCTTCCGCATACATAACAGCGAAAAATAAATTGTGACATATTTCGATTTTGCTATTGCCTTTTGAGGTCTTTTATAATATAATGATTTATGATAATGATGATACAACGAACTTTATTGGAAGGAATGAAGTTATGGATATATTAAATATTCGTGCCTTGTTGCGAACCAAGTCGATTTATGATATTCCGCTACGGGTAACATATTACGCGCGCGTTTCCTCGGAAACAGATGAGCAGTTGAATTCCCTCGATAACCAGATCGCTTATTATGAAAACTTTATAAAGAAAAACGGGCGATGGACGTACGTCCCCGGCTACGTCGATGAGGGCTTGTCGGGTATCTCCACCAAAAAGAGAAAGCATTTCAACGAGATGATTGCCGATGCAAAGGAGGGTATGTTCGACCTCATTATTACCAAGGAGATCTCCCGATTCGCCCGTAACACGCTGGACTCTCTGCAATACACGCGTGAACTGCTCGGCTGGGGTGTCGGTGTGTTTTTTCAAAACGATAACATCAATACGCTTGACGAGGATGCCGAGCTTCGCCTCACGATCATGTCCTCTATCGCGCAGGACGAGCTTCGCAAGCTCTCCTCCCGTGTCAAATTCGGGCATCAGCAGGCGATCAAATCGAGCGTCGTCCTCGGTAACAGCCGTATCTTCGGCTATAGGAAAGAGGACAAGCGCCTTGTCATTGACGAAAGCCAAGCGCCGATGGTGCGTGACCTGTTCCGTCTGTACGCCACCGGCGAGTACAGTATGAAGCAGCTTGAAACGCTGTTTTACGAGCAGGGCTACCGTAATTATAACGGCAACAAGATCGCTCACACCACGATGTCGGGCATCATATCCAATCCCAAGTATAAGGGATATTACGTCGGCAACAAGGTACGTATCGTGGATATGTTCACCAAGAAGCAGAAATTCCTGCCGCCCGAGGAATGGGTGATGTTCAAGGATGAAACGGGCGAGATCGTCCCCGCCATCGTATCCGAGGAAATATGGGACAAGGCAAACGAGGTATTGACTCGCAGAAGCGAGGACGTGAAGAACCGACAAGGCATCTGCAATCACGCAAATCTGCTGACGGGCAAATTGTATTGCGCCCATTGCGGTACGGCATATTACCGCCGCGAATCCAAGAGTAAGGAAGGCAAGGTTAATTCCAAATGGGTATGCTCCAATAAGATCAACAACGGAGCCGAAGCCTGTCCGTCCTTCCCGATATACGAGGACGAGATCAAGCCCATATTGTTCGAGGTATTCAGCGAAACGAGGGTAGACGTGGAAGCCCTGCTGAAAAGCTATGAAGAAATGTTCAGGTCTATGGAAGCCGACGATGAAACAACAAAACAGATGGAAGAGCAAAAGCGCGCCATAGAGCTTGCCGATCAAAAGAAAAACAAGCTCCTCGAGCTTGTTACGACGGGGGATATTACAACGGCAAACTTCAAGAGTATGACCGACGCCTGTGACCGGGAGATCGATGAAGCACGAAAAACACTTGTCGGGCTTGAAGAACAGTTATTTACCAAAGAGGAATACCGCAAGCACATCGGCGAGGTAAAAGCAAGACTTGATGCGGCAATTAAGGATGCAAGCACGGGCATTATCACAAACGAATTTGTTGCACAATATATTGACAAAATATTAGTCACATTAACAGATGATGATACAGCGAAACTGGAAATCAAGATCTTTACGGGCAAAAATACAGAAAAATACCTGCAAAAGCTGAAAAAAAGAGCCTCTGCGCGAATCTCCGATCGGGACCTGCAACCTGCGGGTCGTACGGGTGTCACGATGAAGAAGATGATCGAAAGCTACGAGAACTCTATAAAGTCCTCGAAATAAGTGATCCCTGACATTTTAATTATCACGCGTTAAAAACGGGGCTGATGCACGAGAGTGCATCGGCCCTTTGGTTATTCCCTGCGCCGTGAAGGAATGCTCTTCTCTGTTTTAACAATCTCCCCCTACAAAGCAAAAATATCTCTGAATTTCATTGCGAAGTGATCAATACGAAAAAAAGCCCCCGCAGGGGCTTTTTTTATCTCTTTGAGAACTGAGGTGCACGACGTGCTGCCTTGAGTCCGTATTTCTTTCTTTCCTTCATACGAGGATCACGTGTGAGGAAGCCCGCAGACTTGAGCGCGGGTCTGAGGCTTTCATCAGCCTGTACGAGTGCACGTGCAAGTCCGTGACGGATAGCGCCTGCCTGACCCGAAAGTCCACCGCCGCTTACATTGGCAATAATGTCGAACTTTCCGGCTGTACCGGTAACGCCGAAGGGCTGATTTATGATGAGCTTCAGCGTCTCGAGTCCGAAATACTCGTCTATATCTTTCTTATTCACGGTTATAACTCCGGTTCCGGGTACTATGCGAACTCTCGCTACCGACTTTTTTCTTCTTCCGGTTCCGTAGAAGTAAGGCTTTGAGCTTGTATACATCAGAATATCCTCCCTTTAATTATATCTCATAAGCTTCGGGCTTCTGTGCCTCGTGCTTATGCTCTGCACCGGCGTAAACCTTAAGTCTTGTTGCGGACTTTGCGCCGATGGTATTATGAGGAAGCATTCCCTTTACCGCAAGCTCCATTGCAAGCTCGGGCTTCGTCTCCATGAGTGTCTTATACTGAACCTCCTTGAGCCCTCCGATATATCCGGAATGACGGCGGTAGTATTTCTTCTCGAGCTTATTACCCGTGAGAACTGCGTCCTTTGCGTTTATTATTATAACGAATTCTCCGCAGTCAACGTGCGGTGTGAACTCGGGGCGATGCTTTCCGCGAAGAATGGAAGCAGCTGCCGCCGCGGTTCTGCCCATGGGCTTGCCTGCAGCGTCAATTACATACCACTTGCGCTCAAGCGTCTCTGCTTTTGCCATGTAGGTTGACATCTGAAATTCCTCCGAAAATAGTGTTTTTGTTTTATCATGCCCGCATATTATACCATCACTTAAGTTGCTTGTCAATATCTTTTTTCAAAAAAGTCGGATATTTTAATTTACGACCTCTAAATCTCCCGTTTTCTCGCGATATCGTGCTTTTTGCTTTTGTTTTCTCGGGCTCACAATCACTTTTTCACATTTAGCATTTTTGCCGTCATATATTGACGCCGCGCGGCATATGGTTTAACAAACCACAAAATTACGGAGGTATAATATCAATGACAAACAGCTATAAGCCGGAAGGAATGATATACGCGACGCCGGAAAACCGTGAATATATCTCCTCGCTTATGGGACTGCAAAGAGCCATGGACGACGGAAAAATACTCGAGTCCACAGTTCTTTTGTGCGACAGCAGAATGAGACTGCACGTTGATCTCTACGGCATTGAGGGCATCATCGAGCGTGAGGAGGCGGTACTCTGCCGTCCGGGCGAGAAGGCAAAGGACATCGCAGTTATCACGCGTGTGGGAAAACCGGTATGCTTCAAGGTGCTCTCCATAACCGTCCGCGACGGAAAACCGGTGGCAATTCTCTCACGTCGCGCCGCACAGCTCGAATGTATGCACAACTATCTTTCCGGGCTTATCTGCGGGGACATCATTCCCGCCCGTGTTACGCATCTTGAAAACTTCGGCGCTTTTGTCGACATCGGCTGCGGTATATCCTCCCTGCTCTCCGTCGACTGCATCTCCGTATCGCGCATCTCCCACCCGTCCGACCGTCTGAAAGTGGGAGATTCGATATACACCGTGATAAAAGCGATCGACCGCGAAAACGAGAGGATATTCGTAAGTATGCGCGAACTGCTGGGGACATGGCTCGAGAACGCCGCGATGTTCGAAGCCGGTCAGACTGTTGCGGGAATCGTTCGAAGCGTGGAGGATTACGGGGTTTTCGTGGAGCTTGCCCCCAACCTCGCAGGGCTTGCGGAGATACGCGACGGTACGAACGACCGCTCGGTAGCCGTTGTAGGGCAGTATGCTGCAGTATACATAAAAAGCATTATTCCGGACAGAATGAAGATCAAGCTCGTTCTCATAGATTCATACAAAGGTGAAAAACCGTATACAGGCATAAAATATTTTGTGGACGTTGAGCATTTATCACATATGAACAGCTGGTTATATTCTCCCGAAAATTCCAGAAAGATTATCGAAACCGTGTTTGACGAAGTGAGGACGGACTGAATTTCCGCACTCAATTCGGGAGACTGAACAACCCGCCGCCGAAAATGAGTAATATTTTTATGGGGAAAATCGTATAGGTAAATTTCCCACAGACCGAAACAACCGGTTTGTGGGAAATTTGTTTTTATCAGCAGAAGAATGGATAAAGAAAAGGCTCTCTTGTGTAAAGGGAGCTGTCATCGAAGATGACTGAGGGATTGTTTTACGATATGGTTTATATATTCGCAAACACTACGAAAATTATTATGAATTTCAGTATTTGGTATTCTTATTACCTTTAATCCATATTCTTCAAGAAATGCCGTTCGTTCCTCGTCGTATTCTTTACCTTCTTCAGTATAATGCCCTGAACCATCAAGCTCTATTACAAGCTTCGCCTCGGCACAGTAAAAATCTGCAATATAATTTCCAAGCACCTTTTGTCGGGAAAAACGAACGTGATACGTACGTAAAAAATCGTACCAAAGATGCTTTTCTTCTTTTGTCATATTATTTCGCAACATTCTGGCTGTTGGAACGATCTCTTTGTTATGTTTTCTTTGCATTACAATCCCTCCGTCACGCTACGCGTGCCACCTCCCTTTACACAAGGGAGGCTTTTTGGCATACTATGACGTATGCGTGTTCCGTTTCAAATTCGTCTACGAGATTTAGGTTTGCTTCCAAGATAAATTCACGTGTAATTACAGGGTCATCGGGATATATCTCTATTTTTCTTGTCCCCATATCTATAAATTTATCACGGGTCTTGTCCATTGATAAGACAAAAATTCCATCGTTGTTCAACAACGAAGCAATTTTTTTGATAGCAGATAGCTTGTCTTCTATATGCATAAACGTCAAAGATGAATATATCACGTCAAAACAATCGGCAAATTCAAAGGACATAAAATCGTCGCAGATCAGTT
Source organism: Eubacteriales bacterium (assembly GCA_051867855.1). GTDB lineage: Bacteria > Bacillota > Clostridia > Oscillospirales > CAG-272 > HGM12713. The sequence continues at coordinate 5,585 of JBJDZF010000344.1, read as the reverse complement.
TAATGTTGTGACACGATGAAAGGTTTTCAGCGGCTCTCGATATTGTTTTGGGCGAAATATCAATTCCAAAAAATAGTTGGCAGAGTGGAGCAACTTTAATTGCAAGACGACCTGTTCCAACCCCGATTTCCAAAACCGATTTGTTTTTATTAAGTTTCATACTCTCAATAAAGCGCCCACCGTCCCATTTATCCATATAATCCTTTAACGGTTTGGAATCGTGAACAGGATCGTTATTTTCATCGATTAGCTTGTTATAGTGCTCAATTACCTCGTTCATCCTTGACCTCTTTTTTTGCGGGTTTCTCATTTGTATTACAAATGCACAGTGGGCTAACCCACATCTCTATTATAACATCAGAACCGCAGAAAATCAATCTGCGGTTCTGAATTTTACTTCTCCGTTAAGAACGCAAGAAAAATCTATGAGATGTTTTCCGTGATTCCAGAGACGGCATTTACATATTCGGTGCTACCGGTTCGTGCGGCGGAAGAGAGATCCCGTCAAGCAGGTTTTCGTAAATTTCCGTATAATCGTATTCCATCCTTGCGCCTTCTATATGTATTGCCCTTACCATTGAGAATGAATACCTTGACAGCGGTCTGTCCAGCACGTCATTGGAGTGTGCGCTGACGAGTATCTCCGTGCCGTCAAAGCCGCTGACGATCAGGGAGTGGTAGAATTCCCCGGCGGCGTTTCCGAGCTGTATCACGTCACCGACCTCAATATCCTGACGTCGGCGCACAGATACACCGTAGGGTCCCGTGGAACCGTTTGCCTCTGTAAATTCGGGCTTACCGGTCAGAAAATTGTACAGCTCGTTCACGCCCGTCCAGGACGGCGCACGGTCAAAGGATGAAATATAATACCAGCCGTATGTCGGTGTGTAGTTCATAAATCCGAATCCCGCAAAAATACATTGTGAAACGAAATTGGTACAGTCCCCGCCGACTCCCGCAAAATCAATAAATAGAGGATTTCGCGCAAGCGCCCACTTTCTTGTGTATTCAAGCGCACGGTCCCTGCTGTACGGAATTTGTATGAGCATAAAATCCACCTCCGCAAATGATTATTACAGTATATGACAAATTCGCACGCTTGGTTATTGAATAAATCGCGTTTTTGTGATACAATGATGTTACACCTGCGGAATACTTTTCCCGAAAGGACCGAACGATACCATGAAGAAGATTTTACACACGGGAGATGTACATCTCGACAGCCCGTTTGCTTCTCTCGGATATGAGGGGGGCGTAAAGGCGCGCGCCGAGCTGCTCGGCACGTTTTGCAAAATGATGGAATACGCGCACGACAAATGTGCCGATGCGGTACTCATTTCCGGCGACCTTTTCGACTGTACATACGTCAGCGCAGATACCGCCGACGGCGTAGTCGACGCGCTCGCCTGTGCCGGATGCCCTGTCGTGATCGCCCCCGGCAACCATGACCCGTACACTGCCTCATCCTTCTACTGCAGCGGCAGACTGCCCGATAACGTATATGTCTTCTCGGAGGAAAGGATGCAGACCTTCGATTTCGACGACATCGGCATCAGCGTGAGCGGTTATGCCTTCACCTCGGACAGGCTCGAGCACAACCCGGTATGCGACTTCGAAATTCCGGAGTCTGCGCAAAACAACATACGTATTCTGTGCGCACACGCGGAACTTAACAAGCCGCTCTCAAAATACGCACCTCTCACCACGGGCAATATCGCGCGTTGCGGTTTCTCATACGCTGCGCTCGGACATATACACAACGCCCCACAAGGCATTCGCGCCGGAAGCTGTCTTGTGTCTTACTGCGGATTCCCCTCGGGACGGAGCTTTGACGAAAACGGCTTCGGAAGCGCCATGTGGGTGAGCATTGACGACGACGGTACGGCGTGCGCGGAGAAAATTGTTTTTTCGGAACACAGATATCTCACCTGCAAGTGCGACATCAGCGGTGCGGAAAACAATGCGCAGATAAGTGATGAGATAAAAAAGCTGATATCCGACAATGCGCTCGGCGGCGAAACATATCTGCGCGTCATGCTTTGCGGTACAGTCGGACTTTCCACGTCTCCAAATTGCGTTGAACTCGCAAGGGAATGTCGCTCCACCCTTGCGGGCCTGCGTGTTGAGGACTCGACTTTCGTAATACCCGACGCCGAAAGTCTCGAAAAAGATTTCACGGTACGCGGCGAGCTTTACAGAGTTCTCCTGCCTAAACTCTCGGGCGACGACCCTGACGAGCGCAGGCAGGCAGCACAGGCGCTTCGCATCGGACTATTTGCGCTCGACGACAGAAATCCGCTCGTACTGCTCGAAAGTAACGATGAAAACACGGGGGAAGGATTATGAAGATAACGTCTTTGCACATTGACGAATTCGGACCTCTGAAAAATTTCGATCTCTCACTTTCCGACGGATTAAATATAATTGAGGGCGATAACGAATCCGGCAAAAGCTCTGTTTTACTGTTTATCAAATTCATGATGTACGGTCTTGCGAAAAAGCAGAGATCGGACGCCGTAAGCGAGTCCGACCGCGCCGTAAGCTGGGATACCTCAAGTGCCAAGGGGACGCTTAATGCAGTCAAAAACGGCATGGAATACCGTATAGAGCGGTGCGCCGTCAGGCACGGAGCGCTTGACGGACGTATATCCGAATCTCTTCAGGTCGTGGAATGCGAAAGCGGGAGAATATGCAGTGAGATCACCGAACCGGGGCTGTTTTTTCTCGGAATACCCGCAGACATTTTCATAAGCACATGTGCGGTAGGGCAGATGCAGTGTGCGGATATCGGCGGACACAAGACAAGCTCCGCACTTGAAAATCTGCTCTCGAGCGCCGACGAGACGGTTGACGTGAACCGTGCGCTTAAAACTCTCGACCGCATACGGGTCGGATATCTGCACAAAAACCGCAAGGGCGGCTCTGTTTTTGAGCTTGAACAGAAAGTCGCCGCTCTTGAGGCACAGTACAGCACGGCTCTTGCTGACAATACGGAGCTTGAGGCACTCGAGTTGAAGCTCTGCCGCATGGCGGCAACCATCGAAGACCTGAGGAAGAAAAAAGGCGTTGCTGACAGACTTGATTCCGGAATCAATCAGCTCTCTGCCCTGCATATGTTCGAGAGAAAGAGAGAATACGAAAAAAGACTTGAGGAGCGACGTCGCGCGCTCGAGGGTCTGCGCGCGGATATTGGCGGGGGATTTGTACCCGACGACGCATATCTTGCCGATCTGAACAGTGCTCTGCGCGAGTGCGAAATTGCGCAGAGAGAGTATCAGAACGACTCTGAAAGACTTAAGGCACTTGATGCGGACTCACGGGCGGATTCCGAAGCGGTACTCCTCGGCTCACGTGTACGCGATATGGGCGGGGTCGATGCCATTGTGTCACGACGCAAAAAATATCTTTCCATGTTCAGAGTCATGCTTGTGCCTGCCGCCGTCTGCGGAATCCTGTGCGTTGCAGGCGCCGTCGCGGCGATCGCGGGATCATTCGGAAGCGCGGCAACAATGGGGATAATCTCGACGGCTTGTGCGGCACTTTGCGCACTTTTCGTTTCCTTGGCTTTTGTCCTCAAAAAGAGATCCGGCGCACAGCTCGGGACGCTCGGGATCGGCACGGAGAATTACGAAGAAGAGCTGAAAAAATGCACCGCCGCATATGAGAGTAGCATCGCGCGCCAAAAAGAGCTTGCGGACTGCGAAGCGCGGTGTGCTACAAAGCAAAAGATTCTTGACGATGCCCTGCTTAAGGCTCGCACGGTTCTCTCGCGCATTTCAGACACACCGGCGGACTCCGACAACGCTTCATTGGCAGACGCACTGCGCGGCGCGGCACGGCGGGTGGAAAAATTCCTGCGGGAATCCAAGGAAGCCGAGAACGATATTTCCGCGCTGTCCGCTGACATCTCCGAGTTGAGTCTTTCTCTCGGCGGGTACAGTGAGGATAGGCTGAGATCCGAGCTTCCGCCCGAAATTCTCTCCATGACAGAAAAGGAAATAGAACGAGCGCGGCTTAACAAATCCTTTATCTACAAGGAACTTGAAATGCTTTCCAAGCAAAAGGCGGAACTTGAGCGGCGGGCGATCGAAAAGAGATCCGTTAGCAAAAATCCGTTCAGGCTTGCCGCAGAGCTTGAGGCAGACAGAGAACGGCTTCGTACGCAAAGGGACAATCACGACGCAGTGATGCTTGCGTATTCCTCTATTGAGGAGGCGTCGAAAAATCTCCGCGGCAATATTGTACCTAAGCTTACCTCTCTTGCCGAGAGCGCGACAGCTCTCGCTACGGGAAATAAATATCCCGAGCTCGGTATATCCGAGAGTCTTGAAGTTTCACTGCCTCTTGAAGGCTTTACACGTCCTGTCGACGTCTTAAGTCAGGGAACGCGAGATGTGCTTTACATCGCCCTGCGCCTCTCGCTTCTGCGCATTATTCCCTCCGACACACCTCTGCCGGTATTTCTCGACGAATCTCTCGCGATGGTGGACAACGGCAGGTCGGTAAATATTTTAAGGCTCCTTTCGGATTATTGCCGCGACGGCGGGCAATGCGTCCTTTTCAGTTGTCATGACCGCGAATCGGAGCTTTGCGTAAATAACGGGATACAATTCAGAAAAACCGTAATATAAAAGTCGATCGGCGGCGGAAAAAATTCCGTCGCCGACTTTTTTATTTGTTAAAATATCAAATCTTCAAAGAGACGTCCGAAAAAGCGCCGCAAGCTCCGCTCGAAAGATACGAAAAATTCCTTAAAGCTCCTCAACCGAAACCACGCCCTCAATTTTTGCTATCATGGTCATAATATTCTGATGAGACGTTTTTCTCGGAACCTGGATCGAAAAAATTCCGCAAGGATTCCTTCCCTCTTTTGATGCCTTGTTTATTTCGAGGTCGGCGATGTACGCCCCGGTCTTCTTAATAGTATCAATGATAACACCCAACCGATCACTGCCCGAATACTCAACATAGATATTGAAGGTCCTTGCACTCGACATTATAAAATATTCAAGCTTTGAGAACACTATCTCGGCTATGATGATTATCAGCGTTGCCGCCACGGCTCCCTCGAAAAATCCTGCCCCGCAGCACAGACCAACGATAGCCGCCGCCCAGAGTCCCGCCGCGGTCGTCAGTCCCTTGACCTGGCGGCGCTTTGTCACGATTATAGTTCCCGCGCCGATAAAACCGATGCCGGCAATGACCTGCGCGCCGAGCCGCGCGGGATCGGTAAACAGCTTAAGCTCAAGCATTATGTACTGACTTGTAAGAGTCGTCATCGCCGCACCGAGACAGATGAGAATATGTGTTCTGAACCCGGCGGGACGTCTCTTTCTCTCGCGTTCGATTCCTATAACCCCTCCGCAGATCACAGCCAGAAAGAGTCGCACGAAAATACTCAGTACACTCAGAGAGTCCCCTCTGAGGAAATTAAGAAAATCAAACATTATAATTCTCCATGCCGCCGCAGGCGGCTCAAATAAATATTGAAATTGCTCGAATTTGCAATGCAAATCAAAATGGGTTGGGCCCCATTTTGAGAGCAATTTGGGCGTGAAAAAGATGCACTTCAATTAAAGATTAGC
>JBJDZF010000343.1:0-2571 GCA_051867855.1 Eubacteriales bacterium | reverse complement strand
TGGACGCGGCAAGCACACCACCAGGCACGTCGAGCTTTATGAGCTTGGCGACGGTACATATGTCGCGGATACGCCGGGCTTTGCCTCCTTTGACCTTGAGATGATGAACGTTATTCCCAAAGAGCGACTTCAGTATGACTTCATTGATTTTGTCCCGTATATCGGAAAATGCAGATTCAATAACTGCGCCCACCTCAAAGAGCCGGGCTGCGCCGTCACCGAAGCCGTTGACAAAGGGCTTATCTCGCAGAGCAGATACCGCTCATATCAGCGCCTGTACGAGCTCAGCGCACAGCATAAATCATGGGAATTAAAAAGTGAATAATTCATGCTATCATCAACGGACCGCCCCCTGCGTATAATGTATGGGAATACATACAGGAACGACAGGGGGCGGTTTTTATGCGGAGAGGCAGACGCGGCTTTCTTGGCTGCGCGGCTATCGGTGCGGGGCTTATAATCATACTGTCTCTGGTACTGCCGACTGACTTTTGGTGGTTCGTCCTTGCGATTATACTGATAAGCGCAGGGGTATGGTATCTGCGCTGCTGCTGACAGGAGGTAAACATGAAAATCTATGTAATAAAGCTGCCGCGGTTTTTAGCGCGTCTGCTTTCAAAATTCAGCGCATGAAGCATCCGGCGGCCACCCGCCGGATGCTTTCATTTTTATCACGGTCATTTTCCGATAGTTCATCTCATATCATGTACAAACTGCGCATCAAGGAGAATGAATATGGAAATTACATTTGAAAATAATACCACCAACATCCGCCGGGAAATCTACCATCAGACCAAACGCACTCAGGAGAGCACTGAGAGCGTAGTTCCCGACACCGACGACGATATCGGCAGGATACTGTCGGTACAAAGCTTCGTAATGCTAAAGAGCAAGGACGTAACAACGAGGGGAGTTTCAGTAAGCGGAGAGGCGAGCGCCGCCGTGCTGTACATTACCGAAAACCGCGAGAGTGTGTCCTTCGTAAAGCTGAACCGCAGCTTCTCGATCGAGTACGAGGTGGCGGACATAAGCCCCGATACGACGGCGCAGATCAATCTCAGTGTTGTTAACGCGGAAGCTCGTGTGGTAAATCCCCGCAAGATCGCCGTGAGCTTTGATATCGCGGGAGAGCTTAGCTGCTTCAGGCAGGAAACCATAAACACCGAGACCATTCCCGAAACGGGCACGGACTGCGGACTGTACACAAAGCTTGAAAGTACGGAGCTCGTCTTTACCGACAACGCCTCGGAAAAGACCCTCGCCGTGAGCGAGCAGTTTTCGTTTCCCGCCGGAAAACCCACGCCGTCAAGGCTTGTGTCCGAGGAAGTACGCTTCAACATTGCCGACAATCAGCTCGTGGGCACCAAGATCATCAGCAAGGGAGAGATGAAGGTCTGCGTGTGCTACCTGTCGGATGAGGTATGCTATCCCGTGAAAACGGAGTTTACGACACCGTTTTCACAGATTATTGATATCGGCGCCGAGAATATGGATATTTGCACCGCGCATATTGAAGTCACTTCCTCGTATTTCAGTCTTACGGAGACTATGAACGGAGAGAAGCTGCTCGACGCGGAGGTACACGCGGTATTGCAGCTCGTATGCCGGAGCCGTCACACAGTCACCTACGTTTCGGATGCGTACAGCAACCGTATGCCGACGCTGTGCGAGTTTGAAAAGAAGCAGTTCTGCACCGTGTGCGCGGCGCAGAAGCTCAGGCTCTCCGGCGACAGCAGATTAGAGATCGCCGACGACTGCGCAGATGTTCTGTGCGCATTTGTAACAATTACGAATGTCACGCAGAATAAATCGCGTCTCAGCGCAAATGCGTCGCTGGATATTCTGTACAAGGCAAGCGGCGGCGAGCTGTCGAGCGTGCGGCGGGGGATGGAGCTTGAATGTGAATGTGAGGACACGGCGCTGAGATTTTCCGAGATTACGGTCACGGATATGTTTCTGCGCCCGGACGGACAGTTTGCCGACGCAAGACTTGCGCTTGAAGTCACGGCGCAGGCGGCGCTGTCGGTAGAGATAGAGCGCGTGTGCAAAGTAAACCTCAACGACGAGGCCGCCTACGATGTAACCCAGTACCCGTCTGTCACACTTGTGAAGGCAGAGGGCGAGAGCCTTTGGACGCTTGCGAAGAAGTACCACTCAAATGTGGAGACGATAAGCGCCGTGAACGGAATTGAAGGCGATATAAGAGGAAGCTTCCTGCTTATTCCCAAGGTGATATAAGTATTTTTTGTAATTTTTTCTTGCCATAGGATAAGTGATGTGGTAAAATATCAGCCGATAATATCAGGTAATTTTTCAGCTATACACAAGTACACATAAGAGGAGCAATCGTTATGTCCGGACATTCCAAATGGCACAATATACAGAAAACAAAAGGCGCGGCCGACGCAAAGCGCGCGCAGGCCTTCACCAAGATAGCCCGCGAAATGATAGTGGCTGTTAAAGAGGGCGGCGGCGGTGATCCCCGCAGCAACTCCAAGCTTGCCGCCGTTATCGCAAAGGCCAAGGCCGCCAATATGCCCAACGACAACATCAAGCGCACCATCGACAAGG
>JBJDZF010000342.1:0-2574 GCA_051867855.1 Eubacteriales bacterium | reverse complement strand
TTGCGGGTGGCTTTTTGCTGAATTTCGCGTGTTTTCGTTATCAGAAACATTTATAGACATGGGAGGGGCTTATATCGAAAGTCCCTCCCCCAAAATATCCGGAATGTTTCTTCATTTTTTGCTACGCCAGTCGGTGTATCATGCTTTCTTCCATTTTGGTAATGCCGCCGATGTCAACGTAACGTCCCAGCTTTTCTCTCGCTGATTGGGTAGTGATCGCCGAGTTTGTGATAGAGGGCGGTATCTCATCGTATATCGCACGGTAAATCATATGTGCGCCCACGAATCCGGCAAGCGCGGTACTGTGCTTGTGTTGATCCTGGATACACATATCCGTGTCCGTTGCATCCGTGTACTTGATCAGATCGCTGATCTCACCCTTCCAGTCCAGAAAATACGCGTCGTTCTTCCACTTATTGCAGGCGCTCGTAATTACCGAGGACGACTCGTTGTGCGCCGGGAAGATAACCAGCATGGTCCCGGAGGACTTGCAGACGTTCACAATGCTTTCCAGACTGTCTACCGCGCCCGAGCCGTAAAAACCACACATGAACACAATACCGTATTCCCGGTTTTGGATGCGGGTCAGATAGTCACCGCTCTCCACATAGCTTTGTACGGTTGCATAGCCTCTTGAAACCGCCTCAACCGATGTGCTTTTTCCGCCTCTCTCTATCATAGAGCGCAGAATCGAGCCGATCTGTGAGGAATTGATAAAGCTGTTCCCGAGGATCAGCACAGAATCCCTGCCGTTGCTTCGATACGCTTTCAGCTCTCCCTTGTGCGAATCGCTTACGGCGTCCTTGCATTCACAGGCTGATGCAAGCTTTTGAAAAGTGAAATCGGAGATCTCGGCATAATCTGTTTCCAATGTCATCCGTCTCTTTTCGTTCCCGTCCGTATAGGCGTAGCTGAAGCATCTTGTATACCCCGAAGCGCTGTCCGCCGTTTTCAATACGTAGGTGTCGACAGTTATGCCATCCGTATTTTCGGTTTGGTGTTCAAGGCAGTTATTTTCATATTCTGCAGGAGCCCCTCCGGAATATATCCTGCCGATGACAGCCTTATCCCGCAGGATCTGATAACCGCCGGCCTTTTCCTTCAGTGTCCATTCCGAGGGCAACCAAAGGTCGAGCAAAAGATTGCTGTCCTGTGGTGCAAAGTAGGTTTTGAGCAACCGTGAGTTATCCCGGCATTCAATAGAAGTGTAGTCCGTCTCAGGTTTCGGAGCATCAGTCACCTGTCCGGAGGAAGCTGCCATTGTCTCCGTCGCGGTATTATTCGATTTTGTTTCCGTACAGGCGCTTAACAATATGGCAGCAAGCGCTAAAAACGAAACCACGCATATTACTTTTCTCATTCCAATCACCCCTATTATTACTATTTATTGGTAATATTGTACCATATATCCCAGATAATGTCAATACCTGCTTGACGATTGTTGTCTCGGAATCATGCGACTGTTCGCGTGGTTTTCAGTTTACAAGAAGTGGCTGTAGCAAACATGATTTGCCACAGCCCGTTTCTATGCCTTCTTTTCCTTTTCCGCTTCCGCTTTCAAAATATTGGGAATGGATACTCTGCAAGTCAAAACGATATTCTGTATTAAGGTTTCCTTATCGTATTTACCCCTGTATTTTATAAAGTCAATTATCATTCCCGCGCACGCCTCGGTAAAAAAGGCGGAGATAAAATCCTTGAAATTTTTATTGACCTGCAGCTGCATGGTCATTTCTCCGTCGTCGATCACATTGCGGATCACGCTGAACAGATCGGTATACAGAAACCGTTTGATTTCATCGTGACCCATAGAGTCGTATGCACAGTTCAGAATATGCTTGTTCTCCTCTACGTAGTTTGCCGCAAAACGGATTGCCTCTTCGGTATTGACGATGAAGTCAAAATTCTTCACCACCTCTATCGCTTCCTGTTCAAGCGTCCATTTAAGCAGCTCGTAGATATTTCCGAAATGATAATAAAAGGTTTTTCGGTTTATGTTACATTCCGCAATCAGCTCACTGACCGTCACCTTGGACAATGTTTTCTTCTCCATTGCTTTTTTCAGGGCGGCGGCAAGCGCCCTTTTCGTGTTCAGGGACATTTCTTCGTTTGTCATATAATCACCCGATAATAATAAGTATATTTTATTATACACCTGTCCCATAAACAATACAACGGACAATTTATAAACATTTGTCCCGTAAATGAAAATACCCTGCCTTTACGATCACACCGAAGAGGCAGGGCTTTTCTTTATGCAAGCGCTTTTAATGTTATTGTTACAACGCCGATAATCCATGACAACGGACATTTTAATTTTAAATGTTATTGACCCTTTGACCGGAGAGACTTTTCGGATAATTTGCATCCCGGTGTCCCATATGTCACACTCATGTGTAGATTATCCGTTTTATGTAAGCGGAATTTATGCTACAATCCACACAACGTCAGAATGAAATGGAGGTTATAGCGTGAAAGTTTTGCACGTCTAAAAGTGAAGTATATCCTTTTCACGCCCGAATTGCTCTCAAAATGGGACCCAACCCATTTTGATTTGCTTTGCAAATACGAGCA
>JBJDZF010000341.1:0-2592 GCA_051867855.1 Eubacteriales bacterium | reverse complement strand
CCCGTCGGCAAGCCCGAGTATCTGCCCCTCGTGTATCTCTCTGCCGTCAATTTTCGTGTCTCTGACAGCGTAGGTGGTTGAAAGCGAAATAACCTTTGAGCGCGCCTGCTCCATTGCTTCGGTATTGGCTTGCGCGTCAGCGGACTCGTCAAAGGCAAGCATAGCGGAGATCCCCTGCGGAGCGCTCACGGTGTTGAGCACGATCACGCTCTTATCCTTTACAAGCTTTGCCGCCTCTTTTGCGACAAGATATATATTCTTGTTATTGGGCAAAACGTATACTATCTCGGCGGGCGTGAGATTTACCCCGTCGACGATATCCTGTGTGCTCGGGTTCATCGTCTGACCGCCGTATACTATCCTGTCCGCACCGAGGTCCGCGAACGTGTCCTTGATACCCTCGCCCATACACACGGCAACAAAGCCGTATTTTTTCTCCGGCGGAAGTGCACCGGTGCGCTTCTGCTTATTTTTTGAATCGGCAGACATTTCGGAGTGCTGGCGGCGCATATTCTCGACCTTCATTGTGTCGATCGCTCCGAATTCGAGAGCTTTTTCGATCACAAGCCCCGGGTGATTCGTATGCACATGGAGCTTTATGAGCTTCTCGTCGTCAACGAATACCGCACTGTCACCCATGGAACAGATAAATTCCTTGAGAGCCGCGGCACTTCCCTCCCCGAAAAGCTCGGGCTTCTTTTCGACTATGCACTCCGTGCAGTACGCAAACTTGATATCCGAGTCGCAGAATTCGGAGAAATCCGCCTCGACGGCTCCGAGCGTTTCACCCGCATGATGCGCCACAACGGGATTGAAATTGAGAGCGTCGAGCATACCCGAAAGAACGAGAACGAATCCGTAGCCGCCGGCATCGACAACATTGACCTCCTTGAGCAGCGGAAGCTGCTCCGGCGTCTTGGCAAGCGCGTCCTCCGCTACACTGAGAAGATAGGTAAACAGCCCGACAACGTCGTCGCTGTACTTGTCCTCTGCTGCCTCGACCGCCTTTTCGGAGCATATTCTCATAACCGTGAGAATAGTACCCTCCGTCGGGTTCATCACCGCTTTATACGCCTCCTCGGTCCCTCTCATGAAAGCCGCGGCTATTGCCTTTGAGTCTGCGGTGTCGAGTCCCTTGAGAGACTTTGCCATCCCGCGGAAGAAAAGCGAGAGGATCGCCCCGGAGTTACCTCTTGCGGAGCGAAGTATGAGCGACGCCATTCTGTCCGCACAGTCGGAAATCGTTCCGTTGAAATTGTAAAGTGCCCTGACCGTACTCATCGTCAGAGTCATGTTTATTCCGGTGTCGCCGTCGGGAACCGGAAAAACATTCATATTGTTGATTGCCGTCTTGTTATTGTCAAGCGCATTTGCCGCCGAGACAATCATTCCGGCGAAGGTCTGTCCATCGATAATCATTCGGCGATTTACCTCTCTGTTCCGAGGAAAAACAGTGCAAGAGTACCGGGACCCGAATGTGCTCCGATAACGGGTCCGACGTAGGAAATGAATATATCCCTGACACCAAGCTCGTTTTTGATTCTTCCCGCAAGATACTCCGCATCCTCTATGCAGTCTCCGTGGCTGATGAACACCGTCTGCGAGGCGGGATCTATCGCCGTCTGCTTCATTTTATCAAACAGTGCGTCAACAGCCGCGCGACGACCGCGCGCCTTTCCGACGTTTATAAGATGTCCCGCGTTATCCATATGCATGACAGGCTTTATATTCATAAGCGTTCCCACAACCGCGGTAGCCGCGCTCACTCTTCCGCCTCTCTTGAGGAAGAAAAGGTCGCTTACGGTAAACCAATGGCACATATGGAGCTTGTTTTCCTCAACGTAGTCTCTCACGCTCTCTATATCCGCACCGTTTAGTCTCATCTTTGCCGCGAGATATACAAGCAGCCCCTCACCGAGAGACGCCGCAAGCGTGTCAACTGTGAAAATTTTTCTGTCGGGATACTTTTCCGAGAGCTCCTTTGCGGCAACAAAACCTGCGTTATATGTACCGCTGAGTCCCGATGAGAATCCGATGTACAGCAGATCGTTGCCCTGCTCGAGTATCGGCTCCATGGCATGAAGGAATCCGTCTATGCTGACCGCCGACGTACTTGCTCCCTTTCCGTCGCGAAGTTTTGCGTAAAGTTCTTTCGGATCCACCTCGTCATTGGCTCTTGCCGAATCCCCTTCAATGAGGACCTCGAGCTGCACGACCTCAATATCGAGTTCGTCGATCTTTTCTTTCGTAAGGTCGCACGACGAATCCGTCAAAATAACATATTTATTCATTTCAAATACCATATCCTTTCCGGTGATAATGTGACGCGGTTCACCGCGGCGCATACAGGCACGGCAGACATTGGAACAGTTGTTTACCGCTTTTTACAGTATCTCAAAATTTGAAATGTAGTTTTCGATACTATTATAAACAACATCTTCAATTCTGTCAAGTGCTTTTTGAAAATTATTTCACCAAATGTCTTTTTATTTTTTTGGTGGTCGTTTTCTCGAATTCTGTATTCCTCAACTCCACCTTTTTGACCTGCTTGTACGTGGGAAGCTTTTTGTTCATCGAGTTGATCTCTTTTTC